>JBBRDH010000024.1:0-46326 GCA_038204125.1 Mycobacteriales bacterium | reverse complement strand
CCCCGATCGACCCGTAGACCTTGCGCAATTTGCCGGTGCAGACCGGGCATTCGATCAACGAGGCGTCGGTGAAGGACTGGACCTCTTCGAAGCGGTGCCCGCAGTCGGTGCAGGCGTACTGATAGGTGGGCACACATTCCTCCGGCAAGCAGCTGGCACTCTCCTGTTCGGAGTGCCAGTTCGATGATGCGCCCGAAACGGCCGGACGCGCAAACCCCGTCGTCACCGGCGGTCGATGAGCGCATAGCCGGCGGCGGGGCTGACCACAGCATCCACGGGTCGGTCGTGTGGTTCCGCCGGGAGGGTCGCCAGCCATTCCCCGTCGAACAGGACGGCGATCAGCATCGGAGCGGGAGTGCCCAGCAATTCCAGCGACCGGTCGTAGTGGCCACCGCCGCGACCCAGTCGGTGCCCGCGGAAGTCGATCGCCAGCGCGGGAACGAGCACCGCATCCACCCCGGCCACGGCCGCCGGCCCGAGCCTGTGTCCGGCCGGTTGTGCGATTCCGAACGCTCCGGGAACCGTCCGAACCGGATAGCTGCACCAGTCCAGCGGCTGGTCGCCTGTCACCACCGGAACCAGGACCGAGGTGCCCCGGGCCACCAGCGCATCGAGCAACGAGCGGCCGACAGGCTCGCTGGCCAGCGGCAGGAACGCACAGACCTGACCCATACCCGCGAGCCGATCGAGAAGATAAGTGGTGTTCGCTCGGCGAGCTGCGTCTCGGTCGGCCTCGGGGCGGTTGCGACGGAGCTCCCGCAGCCGTGCTCGCAGGTCGGCTTTGGCCGCTTTGATGGGGTCTTGTTCGCCGGCGGGTCGCAGGGATTCGTCAGGTTCACCCGGAGCGAGGCGGGTTGGCGCGGAGTCGGCGGTCACCCGATCACGGTAGGTCAGCGACCATGCGGCCGGTCCTGAACCCCGACCGGCGCCGGGCCGGTGAGGTCCGAACGGCAGTGTCGGGGCCGTTCCGTCGATGCGGGACAGTAGCGTTACCTCCCACCACGTCAGGCAGTCGCCTGCCGGCCGACCGGCCGGTGTCTTCGATCCACCTCGCCCGGTGAGTGCGATCTCACGGGCGGACGAGCGGAACCAGGAGAGCTGATGCGTTCGGTCACCGCCCAACTCGATCTGCTCCTCGCCGGCGCGCTGACCCCGCCGCCGGTGCGGGTGGCGATCTCGGAGGCGCAGGGCCTGCTGTGCGCTGAGGAGGTCGTCGCCTCCGCCGCCCTGCCCGCGTTCGACCAGGCAGCCGTCGACGGGTACGCCGTCCGATCCGTCGACGTCGCCGGCGCGTCGCCGGTCAACGCGATCACCCTTCCGGTGGTCGGCGAGATCAGTGCCGGAACCAGGTCGGCACATCGACTGCAGCCGCACCAGAGTGTCTATGTCGCAACGGGTGCCCCGCTGCCGACCATTGCCGATGCGGTGGTACCGCGGTCAGGTGCCGAGCGGAGCGGCGCCCGGGTCAGCGTCACCAGGGCGGTCCCGTCGGGTTCCTACGTCCGGCGGACCGGCGAGGACGTGCAGCCCGGGGATGTGGCAGTGCGGGCAGGGGCCTTCATCGGGTCTGCTCAGGTAGGTCTGTTGGCAGCGGTCGGCCGCGACAAGGTCCTGGTGCACCCGCGTCCCCGGTTGTCGATCATCTCCGTGGGCGACGAACTGGTGGACGTTTCGAGATCGCCCGGCCCCGGCCAGGTCTACGACGTCAACTCGTTCGCGCTGGCCGCCGCGGCCCGCGATGCCGGCGCCGAAGTCAACCGGGTCGGGATAGCCCCGCGGGATCCCCGCAAGCTGCGCGAACTCGTGGAGGCCAGGCTCCTGGTCTCCGAGGCAGTCGTCATCTCGGGGGCGGCCGGTGGCCACAGCGCCGAACTGGTCGTGGAGGCGCTGTCCGACCTCGGTGAGCTGGACCTGACCAGGGTTGCGATGCAGCCCGGCTCCGCTCAGGGTTTCGGCCGGCTCGGGCCCGACGCCGTGCCGACATTTCTGCTGCCGGTCAATCCGGTTTCGGCGCTCGTGGTCTTCGAGGTGATGGTCCGCCCGGTGTTGCGGGTGATGCTGGGGCGGCGAAACCCTTACCGCCGCACGGTGACCGCCCGCACGCTCGAGCCGGTCAGTTCGCCGGCCGGTCGGCGCCAGTTTCTGCGTGGGCAATTGATGCGGGACGAGGACGACGACTATCTGGTCCACATTCTGGGCGGCGGGAGCACCCATTTGCTTGCTTCGCTGGCAGAGGCCAATTGCCTGGTCCTGATCGACGAGGAGTCCACCGACATACCGGTCGGCAGCGAGGTCACCGTCTCGTTCCTCGCGCAGCGTGGCTGACCAGAACGTCGCTCCCGCAGGATTTCGCCTGTTCGACTCCGGTCGGCACCCGGGCTGGCCGGCGGCCGCCGGGCCGATTCACCTGGCGGGCGGCCAGGTTCGGCTGCGGCCGCTCCGTCGTGCCGATGGCAGTGACTGGTCGCGAATCCGTATTCGCGACGAGGCCGTGATCAAGCCGTGGGATGCGACCAGCAGCCTGACCTGGCCGCAGCGGCACAGCCGCCAGCTGTGGCAGGCTCACCGGTCTCTCCTACAGGCGGGCGCCGGGCGCGGCGAAGTCCTGCCGTTCGCGATCACCGTCGACGGCCAGTTCGCCGGACAGGTGACCGTCGGCGGTATTCAACGCGGCGCGCTCTCTTCCGGATGGGTGGGCTATTGGGTCAACTCCGTGTTGCACGGCCGCGGTGTAGCGACCGCAGCCGTCGCCCTCGGAGTTGGCCACGCCATCAAATCTGCTGGGCTGCATCGGATCGAAGCCACCATCTCGCCGGAGAACGCACCGAGCATCGCCGTCGTGCGACATCTCGGCTTTCGTCAGGAGGGTTACCTGGCGCGATATCTGGACATCAATGGAGCCTGGCGCGACCACCTGCTGTTCGCCGTGACCCGGGAAGAGATGCCGGCCGGGGCTGCTGACCTGTTGGCCAGGTGGCAGCGACCGGACCAGGACGATGGGGGACCGGGCGACCCGGGGTGATACCGGTGACAGTCCCGGGGTCCCATTGCCGCGCGCCTTCATGGCGTGTCGCCCGGACCTTCCGGCCGGTGCTGGATAGCGTGATGCCAGGCCTGTTCGGAGTTGTCGTGAGCTAGCCGTCCACACCGACCGGGTCAGGAGGCCGCGATGAATTTCCCCACGTCCCTCATTGTCGTGCTGCTCATCGCAGCGTGGCTGGTGGTGCTGGTGCCGATGGTTGCCCGCCGGCGCGAGCACGTGCCCGAGACCGAAGCTCAGGGCGGCACTTTCCGGGTGCTGCGCAGGGCGTCGGCGTCGCTGCGACGCCGGCCGAACATGAACCGGCTGGCCCTGCGCGATGATCGCGACATTGATGACGGCGACAGTGGTGAGGGTGACAGTCAGGACGTAGACGTGACACAGGGCAGCACGCCCTACGACCCGAAGGCGGCGGTGCTGACGGATGACGAAGTGGCCCACGGCCGGCCGACTCTTGTCCGGACATCGTCTGCCGATGGTCGCGTCGGAGAAATCCTGGACGAGGCAGACACTGCGGATTTCGGGGACGATGGCCGCCTGGAGGATGAGTTGGTCGACCAGGACGCCGATTTTGATGATGACGACGGTGATTCCGGGGCGTACTTCGATGATGCCCATCTCGATGAGGACGCCGCCGACGGTCACCCGGTGGTCGAAGGGGCTCCGGCGGTTCCGGCCGGCCGCGTCGGGTCGAGTCCGTTTCGCGGGCGCGGGCGGCGGGACTCCGGTCGGTCGCTCGACCCCCGGGCATCCGGCCGGGCCGATGAAAGCCGCCAGGGCGTTCGTTCGATGAGGGACGAATTCCCGGCCGACGAAGTGGACGAATCGCGGCTCCGGCCGATCCCGCAACGACCCGGCCGGGGAGGGTTCGACCCGGATGCCGCAGAAGCCGCACGGGCGTACAAGTTCGCGCGTCGGCGGCGGGTCGCTCTTGTTCTTGTCGGACTCGCACTTGGCTTTTCGCTGGCCGCCTACTTCCTGGCACCGGTGTTGTGGACCGGGGCAGGCGTTTGCGGGCTGTTGCTCATCGCATATTTCGGCTACCTCAGACGTCAGGTCCGGATCGAGGAGGAAATCCGGCAGCGCCGGTTGGCCAGGCTACGTCGGGCCCGGCAGATCCGTCCGGAGTATTCGCACCACCTCGATTCGGCCGTCCCGGCAGGCAGGCCGTTTCTTCACGACCGCGCTGCACAGGTCCCGGCGGCGGCGGTGTCCTATCGCGGTCGTCAGGTGGTCGACTTCGACGACGATGACCCGTCGTTCGACGATCTGGACTATTACCAGCCGGTGGCTTACCGTCGTGCCTCCGGGCAGTGATCGGCTACTCCTACGGGGGACTCGCCGAGGGCCCGGTCCTATTGGCCCCGTCCGACAGGCACGGGGATGGCATGGCGGCGTTCGTGGTCGGGCGGAACATCCCACCCTTGAAGCTGACCGATTCCTGGGACAGGACATGAACGGCGACGACGTGAAGGCGAGCCGATGAGCTCACCGGCCCAACACTATCGGCAGTCGGGCTTCTCGATCCGGTTCGACTGGGGTCAGCCGGGAGCATCGGCAATCGCGTCGGGCGCGGCGCTGGTCGTTGTGGTCGATGTGCTGTCGTTCACCACCGCGCTGTCGATTGCCATCGATGAGGGTGTTCAGGTGTACCCGTATCGGTTCCGCGACGCGAACGCCGCCGCGTTTGCCGCCTCCCGCGGGGCAGTGCTGGCGGTGGGGCGGCGCGAGGCCGGAGCCAGTGGGGTCAGCCTGTCGCCGCTCTCCGTCCGGGACGCGGCCCGGGGCGGTCCACTGACCAGGTCCCGCAAGCTGGTCCTGCCCTCGCCCAATGGTTCGACGATCTGTCGCCAGCTGGCCGAGACCGGTTCCACCGTCGTCGGTGCCTGCCTGCGCAATTCCGCAGCGGTCGCCGGCTGGGTTGCCCGGACCGCCCGCCGCGGCCCGGTGGCGATCGTGGCCGCGGGGGAGCGGTGGCCCGGTGACCAGCTCCGGCCGGCCGCCGAAGACCTGTGGGGGGCGGGCGCGGTGATCAGCGGCCTGCTGTCCGCCGGGGTCGGCCCGGCCTCACCCGAGGCGATCTCCGCCGCAGCCGCCTACCGCGAGATCGGCCCCAAGCTGGCCCGCTCGCTCGCCACCTGCGCCTCCGGAATCGAGCTGACCGCCGACGGCTACGGCACCGAGATCGCCCTCGCCGCCCAGGAGAACGTCTCCAAGACTGTCCCGCTGCTCGACGGTGAGGCTTTCCGCGCGGCCTGAAGGACTGAACGCAGTCGTCGGCGACAGTCACTCGCTGGTAATGTTTCCCAGGCGGCGCGGTGAGATCCCGCGTCCGGGGCTGTAGCGCAGTTGGTAGCGCGCTTCGTTCGCATCGAAGAGGTCCGGGGTTCGATTCCCCGCAGCTCCACCACATTGCTGCAGGTCAGAGCTAGGGTTCCCTCGTCGGGAGAAGCGACCCTCCCGTTGCGGGTCCGCAGTGGGTCCGCTAGCCGCCCGGTCTAGTGCCGACCCGACCGCATCGAGATCATCAGGGAAAAGGCCCGGGGTAGCCGTCCAACGTCAGCGCGGCGCTCTTGTGGCCGAGCACCGTTCGCACGGCCTTGACATTTGACCGCGCTTATAGACAGGGACGCCGCCGTGTGGCGGATATCGTATCGTAGGGAGTGATCCTCGGGAATATGTCGTCGAGGGCCTGGCAGCGAGCAACTGCGATGGGTCACAGTCATTGAAATCGACTTTAGGCCGTGAAAAGGACCGCTCCGCGATCGGGTCGACGACGAAGCGGACGGCGTGTTCATCTATGTGGTCCGTTTCGCCGACCGCGCAGGCATTGATCTATTGGCCGCGGCCGAGACCGAGATCCGACCGCAACCAGCAGCAGTGCCCGTCGACACCGCACGAGGGTCCGCCGCGAAGTCCTCCAGACATCCCGTGCAGGCGAGGCGCCCAGCGTCATCTAGTTGATCCCTGGTCGGACGCGTCCGTCTTGTGGAATGGTTAGACCTGGTTAGACCGGACGGCGGCCCTGTGGTCAATCATCGTGGGGAGGACAAAAGGATGGCATGGTGATCGCTACTTCATATACTCCGACTCGTCACAGCTGGCTGTCGCCGCGTTGGAGTTGAGTACGCCTTCAGCATCCATAACAATGCCTCGATCCCCGGGGCCTGAACGCAGGGGGCTCATCGGATCATGGTTGCCGCACGAGAAACCACGTTGCAGGAGCTGTTGGAGGGATCCAAGCAGTACCAGGTGCCGCTATACCAGCGGACGTACTCGTGGAAAACGCTGCAGCTGGAACGGCTCTGGGAGGACATCACCAAACTCGCCGACGACCGCCGCGAGCCCGAGAGCCGCAACGGGTCGGCGAGACCCACGCATTTCATCGGGTCGCTGGTTCTGGCGCCCAGTCCGACCAACGGGCCTACCGGCGTTCAGGAGTTTCTGATCATCGATGGGCAGCAACGCCTGACGACGTTGTCGGTGTTGTTGTGCGCGATTCGGGATCACCGGGCCGAGTTCGAGGGGCCCGAGCACCGGGAGCGGATCAACGAGCTGTACCTGCAGAACAAGTGGAAGCCCGGGCAACAGCGGCTCAAACTCGTCCCGACCCAGGCGGACCGGGCCGCGTACGTGGCGTGTCTGGACGCGACACCTCAGGCTGGCGGAAGCGACCCGGTCGGGACTGCCTACCGGTTCTTCCGGTCCCGACTGATTGCCGCAGACGCCCCGGACGACCAGCTGGACATCGAGCGCATCGAGGACGCGGTGATCTCCGGACTGGCCCTGGTGTCGGTCACCGCCCAGGCTGGCGACAACGCACACCGGATCTTCGAATCGCTGAACAACACCGGGTTGCGCTTGACCCAGGGTGACCTGTTGCGGAACTACCTGTTCATGCGGATGCCGACCAGGGCCGAGCAGGTATACCACTCGCTGTGGCTGCCGCTGCAGGAGATGCTCAGCACCGGTGAGCTGGAGCAGCTGTTCTGGCTTGACCTTGTCCAGCGCGACGCGAAAGTGAAACAGACCGACATCTACGCCGGCCAGCAGGCCCGGCTGGACCACCTCCGCACGGAAGCCGCTATCGAGGCCGAGGTCCAGCGGTTCTGCCGTGTCGGGGCCCTTTTCAAGGTCATCCTTGACCCCAGCCGAGAGAAGAGCGCCCTCGTCCGGGTCCGTCTGGAACGCCTCAACGCCTGGGGCAGCGCGACCGTCCGGCCATTGCAGCTGCATCTGCTCGAGCGCCGGGAACAAGGGTCGGCGACCTCGGAGCAGATCGCCGACGCGATGCGGTACGTGGAGAGCTTCCTGGTCCGCCGCCTGCTGATCGGTCGGACCACGATGAATCTCAACCGCATCCTGCTCGCGGTCGTGACTGAGATGGACCCGAACGTCGGTGTGGACGAGGCCGTCCGGGCTTACCTGTCCGAGGGGCGAAAGTACTACGCCACGGACGCGGACCTGAAAGCCCTCGTACCGACCTTGCCGTACTACCTCACCGGCAGGCCAGCCCAACGGGCCCTGATCCTGCGGTGGCTCGAGGAGTCCTACGGCAACAAGGAGCCGGTCGAACTGGCCACGCTGACCATCGAGCACGTGTTACCCCAGACAGCCACCCCGGAATGGCATCAGGAATTGGCGGAGGATCTGCAGCCCGGTGAGGACTTCCGCCAAGTCCACGAGTCACTCGTGCACACCCTGGGCAACCTGACGCTCAGCGGTTACAACTCCAGCCTGAGCAACAGCCCTTACCAGATAAAGAGAGACAAACTCGCCTCAAGCGGTTTGTCCATGAACCAAGAGATCGGCAAGCAGAGCCGATGGAGCCGCCCGCAGATCCAAGCGCGCGGACAAGCATTAGCCGACAGGGCGGCGACCATCTGGCCCGGCCCGGTCGACACCCCAAACACCACCGCCGCGGCCGTCGGGTGGGGATTGATGGACACCGCTCTGGCCGAACTGCCGGCGGGGTCGTGGACCACCTACGGCGACATCGCTGCCCTCATCGGCAGCCACCCCGTTCCCGTCGGAATGCGGTTAGCCACAACGCCCGCACCCAACGCGCACCGCGTCCTCCAGATCGACGGCGCGGTGTCGCCCGGGTTTCGCTGGTTAGACCCGAACCGTAGCGACGACCCCTACGATCTGCTCCGCGCAGAAGGAGTCACTTTTGACGCCCTCGGGAGGGCCAACCCCGCGCAGCGGCTCAGCACAGAAGACCTGGCGGCACTCGCCGGTATCAGCCAACCCGACCCTGTCGGCGATCTACCCGAACCCGATGCGGGGCAGGACCCCGCGCTCCGCGACCAATTCATGACCCAAATCCGCGCCACACAAACACCTGACACCGTTCACGGGGTCTACGAGCTGTTGAACGGATGGGTATCGATCGGCGGACACCTGGAATACGGCACGTCAGCTGAAACCTCCTGTTTCCTGCTCGCCCGGCACCCCAACCAGCCCGGTCCGAACATCTGGCCCCTCACCCTCTACCCGGCCGGCCGCGTCGAAGTTGTCTTCCAACACCTGGCGGGCCGTCCGCCGTTCGACGACATCGAAGCCCGCGACGAACTCCGACAACGGCTCAATCGAATCACCTCCATCGACCTGCCAGCGACGAAACTCGAGTCACGGCCGGGTTTCGACCTGTCCGTACTCGACGACCAGACCAGTCGCGAATCACTCGCCACTACCCTCGCCTGGTTCTTTGCGCGCGCGAACACCCCGTCGAGCAGTGGAACGTAGTCCAGCCGGAATGACCAACGGCAATGGCCCGGGTGCTTCGGGTCCGCAGTAGAGTTGAAAACGCCAATATAGGCAAGCGAACCAAACACAATCAGCGCAGCGAAGCCATGTTTGCGACGTTAGCCGCAGTCAGAAAGTCGCCTTTTTGTCGTTCGCATGGAAGAGGTCCGGGGTTCGATTCCCTGCAGCTCCACCACACCTGCCCAGATCAGAGGAGATGGTGGGATCGGGTGACTGGCACCAAGTGGCATCTCTAGTTGTATATGGACCAAACCTGACGGGCGCCGCGACCGCCTCCACGCAGATCGGCAGCGCAGCTCAAAGCTGCTCGATACGGCATCTTGGGCCGGGCGCCCTCGCCAGCCTACGGTCGCCGGTCAGCAGATCGGCCTGCAACGCCTCGGCCAGGGCGACGTAGGCCGCGTCGTAGATCGTCAGATTCGCGCGTAGCTCCCAAGAGCGGTTGAGGAGGCCGAGGTGCCGCGCCCGCTGCAGGGGCAGCGCAGCGAGATCTCGAAGGGCCATGCCGGCGCGGCGCTCGTCGATAGTCCCCGCCGCGGCCTGACGCCGAAGGACCGAGCCGACCTCGAGATCGATGAGCTCGGGCGCGGCCAAACGCTCCCCCCGCAGGCGGGCACGCGCACGATCACCGTCAGGGCCGTCGTCGGCCAGTGCCACGACCAGGACGCTGGCGTCAACGACGAGCACGGTCGTCGCGCAGCGCGGCGACTGCTGCCTTGAGCGGCACCGACCCTCCGGCGCGTCCTCCGGCGCGGTCCAGTACTTCGTCCAGGGTGGGCTGGGCAGCATCCGCGATGAGGCGGCTGCGCAGGTACTCCTGCAGCGACTGATGTGCGGCCGCGGCGCGCTGCCGAAGGACCGAGTGTGTTTGTTCGGGAACGTCCTTGATCTGGACACTTGGCATAGCGCCATCATGGCGCCGCCGCCTCCATAATGCAATCGCTTGCGCGTCGGCCCCGGTCGGTAGCCTCCTGTCTCAGGATGGTCCACCCTCCACCGCCATGGGATTCAATGGGTTTGTCGGTGTCCCGATCTACGCGCGAAGCGAACTGGCCGACTCGGGGGTGCGTCTTGGGCTTCTGGTCAGCGAAGGTCGAGGCCGAGGTCGATGGCCGGGGAAGAGTGGGTGAGGGCGCCGACCGCGAGGTAGTCGACTCCGGTGGCGGCGACCGCCGCGGCGCGATCAAGGGTGAGACCACCGGAGGATTCCAGCAGAACTCCGGGATATCCGGACTTGGTGCGGCGCACAGCTTCGCGGGTATCGGGCAAATCGAAGTTGTCGAGCAGAATCAGCTGGGCACCGGCCTGCAGCGCCTCGTCCAGCTGGTTCAGATCATCCACCTCGACCTCGAACGGTAGGTCAGGGCTCATCGCGCGTACGGCCTGAATTGCCGCCAGGACCGAGCCGGCCGCCGCTACGTGGTTGTCCTTGATCAGCGCCGCATCACCCAGACTCATCCGGTGGTTGACCCCGCCGCCACAGCGGACCGCATATTTCTGCAATGCCCGTAGCCCTGGCAGGGTCTTGCGGGTGTCCCTGATCCGGGCGGAAGTGCCGGCAACGGCGTCGACCCACTCGCGGGTCGAGGTGGCAATGCCGCTGAGGTGGGTCAGCAGATTGAGCGCGGTCCGTTCCGCCGTCAGAATCCCGGACTCATTGCCGCGCACAGTGATCGCCGGTTCGCCGGCCACCAATTCGGAACCGTCGGGCAGCAGGTGGGCGGTGAACCGCCCTGCTCCGAGAATGGTGTCGAAAACGGCGAGGGCGACCGGACCGCCCGCGAGCACCCCACTGTGACGAGGCGTGATCGCCGCTTCGCCAACCACATCGGGATGCACGGTGGCCGAGGTCGTGACGTCCGGCCCGTCGGCGAGGTCCTCGGTCAGCGAGCGGGAGATCACCCGGGCCACCATGTCCTGGTCCAGACCGGCAGCATCGAGCGCGGCCCTGGTGGTGGCCGACCACCGAGCAGGCTGGACCGGGTACACCGCGGTCATACCGCTGCGGCGGTGGGGGCCAACGCGAACACCCTGGTCGAGAGCCGGCCGTTCTCGAGGGCGACGAATGCCGGGTGCGTCCATTCGTCCGACTTCGCCGGGAAGTCGGTCCGCACATGGCAGCCGCGCGATTCGGTCCTGGCGAGGGCGGCTGTCAGGAGCGCCGCCGACGCGAGCGTCAGGTTCGCCGCTTCGACGGCCGCCCTGCTGATCTCGCCCGCCGCCCCCACGACAACCGGGAGAGCCCGATCCGATTCCAACCGACGCGGAGTGCCGACTACCGAAAGCGCTTTGCGGAGCCCGTCCTCATTCCGGCCGATTCCCGCCTCGGCGCTCATCGCGGCCTGGCCGGCTGCGCGCCCGGCGGCGGTGACATGCGCTCCTGGAAGTACCAGTTCGGTCGCAGGCGTCGCTGCGCTCCCGAGGTTCCGGGCAACGGCGGCCGCCGCCCGCTCGCCCATCACCAGCCCCTCCAACAACGAGTTCGAGGCGAGCCGGTTCGCGCCGTGCAGACCGGTACGGGCCACCTCACCCACCGCGTAGAGGCTCGGAACGGTCGTCCGTCCGGACAGGTCGGTCAGCACCCCGCCGCAGTGGTAGTGCGCCGCAGGCGCGACCGGTATCGGCTCGGTGTTGGGGTTGATGCCCGCCTCTGCGCAGGCCGCGGAGACGGTCGGGAACCGGCGGGCGAACACTTCCGGCGAGATCCCGGTCGCGTCCAGGAACACGTGGTCACGAACCCCGCCCGGAGCCGCCGCCAACCGGCGGGTGATGGCCAGCGACACCACGTCCCGCGGAGCCAGGTCGCCCTGCGGGTGCACACCGGCCATCACCCTGGCGCCGGTCGCGTCGATCAGCACCGCGCCCTCACCGCGCACTGCCTCGGTGATCAAAGGTCGGTGGCCGCGCAGCCCGCCGCCGGTGAAAAGCACCGTGGGATGGAACTGCATGAATTCGATGTCGGCCAGGACCGCTCCGGCCCGCAGCGCCATGGCCAGGCCGTCACCGGTGGCGACATCCGGGTTCGTGGTGGCCGCATACAGGTGACCGGCCCCGCCGGTGGCCAGCACCACGGCATCCGCCTTGACCAGGCCGGTCGTTCCGTCGTCGCCCAGCACGGTGACGCCGGCGGCGCGACCGTCGATGTCCAGGATCACGTCGAGCACCTGGTGCCCGGTCAGCATGGCGGGCAGGCCAGGGGCGGCCAGCAGGGTGCGCTCGATCTCGGCGCCGGTGGCATCGCCCCCCGCATGGATCACCCGGTTCGCGCCGTGCCCACCCTCTCTCGTGCGGAGCAGCCCATGCGGTCCCGCGTCGAACTGGGCTCCCCGTCGCATCAGCCTGGCCACCGCGGCGGGCCCCTGCGTCAGAATCATCGACACCGCTGCCGGATCCGACAGTTCACCGCCCGCGATCAGGGTGTCGGAGATGTGGGCCCCGACCGAGTCGCCGGCGTCGCGCTCGCCGCGAACCACCGCGATACCGCCCTGGGCCCAGTAGGTGTTGGCTTCGTCCGGAGCGCCCTTGGTCAGCAGCAGTACCGACAACCCGGCCCTGGCGGCTTCGATTGCGCAGGTCAGCCCGGCCACACCGGTGCCGACGACGACGACAGTTGACTTCGCCTCCCAGCTCGGCGAGGTCATTCCCCACCGCCGGAGGAGCCGATGGCGATCATCCGCTCGACCGCACCGCGGGCCCGGTTCGCTGTCTCCGGGTCCACGTGGACTTCGTCCCGGAGCTCGACCAGCGAGGCCATCAGTTTGCCGGCGGTGATCATCTTCATGTATCGGCAGGACGCCTTCTCGTTGACCGGCAGGAAATCGATGCCCGGTGCCGCCCGCCTGAGCTGATGGAGCATCCCGATCTCGGTCGCCACCAGGACCGAGCGGGACCGGCTCGCCGCCGCCGCGGTCACCATCTCGCCGGTGGACAGGATGTTGATCCGCTCGGCAGGGACCGCACCTGCGGCGGCCAGATAGAGAGCACTGGTCGCACACCCGCACTCGGGATGGATGAACAGGTCCGCATCCGGGTGCGCGGCGGCCTTGGCGGCGAGTTGCGCGCCGTTGATGCCGGCGTGCACGTGACACTCGCCGCCCCAGACCTTGATGTTGTCGCGCTGCAGAACTCGGCGTACATGGGCGCCGAGGAACTGGTCCGGCCCGAAGAGCACCGGAGTGTCACGGGGGATCGAATCGACCACCTGTACCGCGTTCGACGACGTGCAGCAGATGTCGGTCTCGGCCTTCACCGCGGCGGTCGTGTTGACATACGAGACCACGACCGCACCGGGATTCTCTGCCTTCCATTCGCGGAGTTGGTCCACGGTGAGCGAATCGGCGAGTGAACAGCCGGCGGCGGCGTCGGGGATCAGCACCCTTTTCTCCGGGCTCAGGATCTTCGCGGTCTCGGCCATGAAGTGCACGCCACAGAACACGATTGTCGACTGCGGAGCGGTCGCGGCGATCCGCGACAGGGCGAGCGAATCGCCGACGTGGTGGGCGACGTCCTGGATCTCCGGGAGTTGATAGTTGTGCGCGAGGATCACCGCGTCCCGCTCTTCGGCCAGCCGGCGGATGCGCTCCGCCCACGTGTGCCGGTCATGGACCCGGGCATCGATGGTCGGTGCTGACATGGTCGCATCCTCCGTTTTCGAGGTTTTCGACTTATAATCGAAAACATGCCAGATGGTATCAGCTCGTCATCGGAGGGGTCGGGTCCTGCTCGGCCCAACGCGGTCCTGGAAGTCCTCGCCGCGGTGTTCAGCGTCCGGACCCGGCCGAACGGCAGAACGGGTCTGGCCGTGCTGCTGTGGCAACGCGGACGGCGTCCCGACGCCGGAAAGTGGGCTCTACCAGGGGGAATCGTCATACCCGACGAGGACGTGGACTCCTCCGCGGCCCGCCAGCTCGCGGCGAAGGTGGACCTGAACCGGGTCGCCCACCTGGAACAGTTGGGGGTGTTCTCCTCGCCACACCGGATGCCGGGCACCCGCACCGTGGCCACCGGATTCCTCGGGCTGGTGCCGCTGGACGCCGACCCGGCCCTGCCCGACGACACTGCCTGGCACCCGGTGGATGCGCTGCCCGGGACGGCTTTCGACCACGGGCAGATCGTCGAGCGGGCGTACCGCCGCCTGCAGGCCAAACTCTCGTACACCAACATCGGCTTCGCGCTCGCGCCGGCCGAGTTCACGATCGCCGAGTTGCGCCGCGTCTACGCGACCACTCTCGGACACGACGTCGACCCGACGAATCTGCACCGCATCCTGCTCCGCCGCGGCATGCTCGAATCGACCGGCACGATCGGCCCACGCAATCCCGTTGGTGGACGACCGGCGGCGCTGCACCGGTTCACCGTCTCAGAATTGCGGGTCACCGATCCGTTCGCTGCGTTCCGGCCACCCGAGAAGTCAGCAGCCGGTTCGGACGCAGCGGGGTGACCCAGTGGGAGACCCAGTGGGTGACCCAGTGGGTGACCCAGTGGGTGAGCCAGTGGGTGACCCAGTGGGGTGAGCCAGTGGGGCGAGATGGAGATGACCGCTCGTCAACCCGCGGCCCGGTCATGCGGGATCATGCGTACTGACCATTCGAAGGGAACATCATGAGCGCATTGACCGGACTTGCTGCCGCGATGGCCGAAGGCAGCGTCAAGGTCGTCGACCTGACCGCGCCGCTGAGCGCGTACACCCCGATCCTGCAGCTGCCGCCGCCATTCGCGAACACCATCGCGGCCACGCTGGAGAAGGTCAGCGACTTCGACGAGGCGGGCCCGATGTGGAGCTGGAACAACCTGCACACCGGTGAGCACACGGGCACCCATCTCGACGCGCCGAGCCACTGGATCACCGGACGCGACGGCGCCACTGTCGACAAGATCCCGCCGGAGCGGCTGGTCGGGCCTGCGGTGATTCTCGATTTCACCGAACAGGTCGAGAATGATCCCGACTTCCTCTTGGAGCCAGCGCATCTGACGGCTTGGGAGGTGGCGAATGGCAAGATCCCGGCCGGTTGCTGGCTCCTTTTCCGGACCGGCTGGGGCTCCCGGTCCGCCGACCCGGTTGCCTTCGCCAACGCCGACGCGGAGGGTCCGCACACGCCGGGAATCTCGGCGGCGGCTGCCCGATGGCTGGCGGAGGAATCGGAGATCACCGGATTCGGTGTCGAGACGGTTGGCATCGATGCGGGCGCGGCCGGCGGCTTCGACCCGCCATTCCCGGCGCACCATTACCTGCTGGGAGCGGACAAATACGGTCTGACCCAGCTGCAGGGGCTCGACCGGCTGCCGCTGACCGGCGCGATCCTTCTCGTCTCGCCGCTGCCGATAGTAGGCGGCAGTGGCAGCCCGGCGCGAGTGTTCGCGCTGGTGGAAACTGCGTGAGCGGGACGGTCGCCGATGTCGTCGGCCGGACCCTCGCGGAGTTGGGAATCGGGCACGTCTTCGGGGTGGTCGGCAGCGGTAACTTCGTGCTGACCAACGCGCTCCGCTCGGCCGGGGTGCCCTATGTCGCCGCCCGCCACGAGGGCGGCGCCGCCACCATGGCGGATGCCTACAGCCGGATGTCCGGAACGCCCAGCGTGCTGACGACTCACCAGGGCTGTGGGCTGACGAACGCGATGACGGGCATCACCGAAGCGGCGAAGAGCCGGACCCCGATGATCGTGCTGACGGCCGAGACCGCCTCCGCCGCCGTGGGTTCCAACTTCCGGATCGATCAGCAGGGACTCGCTCGCAGCGTCGGTGCTGTCGCCGAGCGGGTCCACTCGGCCGGATCGGCCGTCGCCGATGTGGTTCGGGCCTACCGGAGGGCGGTCAACGAACGCCGAACAGTGGTGTTGAACGTGCCCCTCGACGTCCAGGCGCTGCCGCTGGATCACGGTCCGCGGGTCGACGGGCGGGTCGCCGCCGCACAGCGGGTACGCCCCTCGGCAGCGGCCGTCGAGGCGTTCCGGTCATTGCTGATGAGCTCCCGTCGGCCGGTCTTCGTCGCCGGTCGGGGCGCCCGGGGGGCTGGGCCGCAGATCGCCGTGCTGGCCGAGCAGGTCGGCGCGCTGTTGGCGACATCAGCGGTGGCAAACGGACTTTTCGAGGGCAATCCATGCTCGCTCGGAATATCGGGGGGTTTCTCGTCACCGACCTCCGCCGAATTGATCCGCGGCGCCGACCTCATCGTCGGCTGGGGTTGCACGTTGAACATGTGGACCATGCGGCACGGTTCGCTGATCGCGTCCGATGCGGTGGTGGTGCAGGTCGACCTCGAGGACAGCGCCCTGGGCGCCAATCGCCCGATCGACCTCGGTGTGTTGGGTGACTGTGCTGAGACCGCAACGGATCTCAGTTTGACGTTCGCTGCGGATTCCCAAGGGTCACGGTACCGCACCAATTCTGTGCGGGCCCGGATCGCCGAACGGGGGAGGTGGAAGCAGGAGAGCACCGAAGACCTCTCGACGCCGACCTCGATCGACCCCCGGGTGCTGAGCGCCCGGCTGGACGAAATCCTGCCGGCCCAGCGGGTGGTCTCCACCGACTCGGGCAATTTCATGGGCTATCCCAGCGCCTACCTGCGGGTGCCCGACGAATTCGGGTTCTGCTTCACCCAGGCTTTCCAGTCGATAGGCCTGGGTTTGGCGACGGGCATCGGCACGGCGATCGCCAGGCCCGACCGATTGTCCGTCGTCGCGGCAGGGGACGGCGGTTTCCTGATGGGGATCTCCGAGCTGGAAACGGCTGTCCGCCTTGGGCTCTCGATGGTCGTGGTCGTCTACAACGACGCCTCCTACGGAGCCGAGGTCCATCACTTCGGCGAGCACGCCGATCTCGCCACCGTCACCTTCCCGGACACCGATATCGCCGCCATCGCACGGGGTTACGGGGCCTCGGGCCTGACGGTCCGGACCGTCGATGACCTCGCCGGAGTGGGGGATTGGCTGGCCGGGCCGCGGAGCTCGCCGCTGGTGGTGGACGCAAAGGTGAGTAGTGACGGTGGCGCGTGGTGGCTGGCCGAAGCCTTCCTTGGCCACTGACTGCCACTCGGAAGAATCACGCTGTCGCCGCAGAAGCGACATTCAACCGACGCCGATCAGCATCGCGCCCACCACGGCCGCGCCGGCCGCCCAACGCTGTTGTGCGGTGAGTCGTTCGCCGGTGAAGATGCGAGCCAGCCCAGCGGTCGCCAGCGGGTACATGCCTGAGATGATTGCGACCGAAATCAACAACGCGCGGCCAACCCCTGCGGCGAAGCCGAAGTCGCCGAGCACGTCGAAGATCCCGCACAACGCGACCCAGCTCAAGGGCAGCCTGCGCAGACCGTCGAAGAGGTCGGTCGGGTGCCTGCGCCATCTGGAAGCAGCCGCGCAGCCCAGTGCCATGACGCAGGCGATCCGGACGACGACCACCGCGCCGACCGATCCGACGCCGGCCCCGTGGGCGAAAAGCACGAGGCCGGTGCCGAAACCGGTGGCCGCCGTCAGACTGAGCAGCGCCACCCTTCTCGGTAGCGGTCGGCCGGTGCCAAGACGACGCCATCCGAGGGTGAGGACGATGCCGAGGGATGCCAAGGCGAGTCCGAATACGCCGACCGCCGGCGGCCATTGACCCTGTACTGCGCCGAAGCCGACGGGAATGACGACGCTGGTGCCGACCAAGGGCGCCACCACCCCCATCGGTGCCACCGTGAGGGCGCGATAGAACGCAATGAACGCCGTGGCCATGCACAGTCCGGCGGCGCCACACCACGCCACGTTCGACAGCGAGATGTGGAGATTGCCGAGCAACGCCGGGACCACTGCCATCGCCAAGCCGACGGTCTGGGCAATCAGCACCACCAACAGGGCTGGCAGCCCGCGGCTGGCCCGGCCGCCGAGGAAGTCGGCTGCCCCCCATGCCAGGCACGCTGCCAACGCCAGGAGCACACCCATCGATCCACCGGCCTTCAACGTCCCTCTCCGCAGGTGCGCGGGACGCCACGGGAAATACGTCGAGAGGCAATAATCAGGTGGTGTCTTCGGAGCTCGCGGATCGGCTGGACGCGGCGCTCGACGCGGCGGCCGAAGTCAGTTGGTCGGTGTGTATTGCGGGCCACGATGGTGAGGTGCTGTACAGCCACGGCGCCGATCGGGCACTGTCCACGGCCAGCGTCGGGAAGGTGTTGCTCCTCATCGCGGTGGCGCGTCGGATCGAGCTCGGTCTGCTGGACCCGAATGAGCGGTTGACCCGGACGCCGGAGCTTTCGGTTGCCGATTCGGGGCTGTGGCAACATTTGTGCACCGACTCTCTGCCGGTGACGGATCTGGCCGTACTTGTGGCGGCCGTGAGTGACAATTTCGCCACCAACGTCCTTCTCGCGCGGGTTGGTCTCGATGCTGTTCGGCGACTGGCCTTGTCGCTCGATCTGCGGCAGACCGGGCTGTTGGATCGAGTGCGTGACGTCCGGACGCCCGACCACCCGCCTGCGCTCTCTGTCGGCTCGGCGCGGGAACTTTCGGAGCTGTTCGGGCGCATCGGGCGGCGAGAGTTGTTGTCACCAAACGTCTCCGACCAGCTCGACCGTTGGTTGGCCATCGGTGTCGACCTGTCGATGGTTGCCGCGGCGTTCAATTTCGATCCGTTGGCGCACCGCGAGCCGGACCGCACAGTGGTGCTCCGCAACAAGACAGGGACGGACTCGAGCATCCGCGCGGATGTCGGCTGTATCGCAGGCCCGGCGAACCGGCTGTCCTACGCCGTGCTGGCGAACTGGGACCTCGCGTCTGGTGATCGCCGCGACACCGTGATGGCTGCGATGAAACTCATCGGCGCGGAGCTTCGCCGCCTGATCGCCTAGCCATTCGAGATCGTCTCGCCATTCGAGATCGTCTCGGCAGATCGTCTCGGCAGATTGTCCGGGCAGATTGTCCGGGCAGACTGTCTGGGCGCGGGACTTTCTGCCCTCAGCTCGGGCCGACAGCTATTACCCCTGCAGCGTTTGACGCTCCCGCAAGCTCCGTGTCGTAGGTGATCATCTCGTCGGCGCCCACTCGGAGCGCGACCGCCAGATGGATGGCGTCGTTGGAACGCAGCTGGGCGGGCAGGTTCCCGGCGGTGAGCAGATCGCCGCGGGTGACATCGATCAACGAGACGGTGTCGAGGACGACCCCAATCGAGCCGAGGTCGAGGTCCAGGGGGTGCCGGTGAGCAGCGCGGTGAAGTTCGGTGTGCAGCAGCCAAGACGCGACGAGGCGCCCCTCCTTGTCGGCCGACCGCAGGTATGCGGCGAGGCTCTCAGATTCAGGTTCCTCGACCAGCAGCTTCATCGCCGCGGAGGTGTCGAGGTACCAGATCACCAGCGGCCCCGGACATCGTCCACAATTTCGGCGCTCGTTCGCGTCGACTGGCGCCGGCGAATGGTGCCCAGGTCGGCCAAGTGGCGGCGCGCTGGCCTGGCCTGGCCTTGCGCTATCAGGCGATCCAGTAACTCCCCGGTGGGAGGCGAGATCACCGCGGCCACCTGCCCGTTATTGGTGACCTGCACGGTCTCGCCCGCCGCAACCGCCCGCAGGATCTCCCCGCTGTTGTTGCGCATCTCCCGGTGGGTGACGGTCCTCATGTAGCACACTGTAGCATATGTCGGAGCAAACCTCGCAGCAGTCGAGATCGACTTGCCTCAGTTGCCACGAAGATCATTCAGTTCGGTACATTCACGGCCTCGGCCTGACGGGCTCCCCGGCGTAAGTGCCGAACGACCAGCGGTTTCCCTCCGGATCCCGGACGGCGAAATCCTTCGAGCCATAGTCTGTTTCGTGCAGCTCGTCGGTGATCTCCGCGCCGGCGGCCGTTGCTCGGGCATAGAGCCCGTCCGGGTCGTCGGTGACCACATAGGCGCCGAAGGACCCGGGCTGCAGCGGCCACCGGTCTGCCTCGCTTTCCTTCGAAGAACCGAGCATGATGCCGCCACCCAGCGGCCAGGACAGCTGGGCATGGTCGACCACTTCGCCTTCGCCGTACACGACGACTTCCTCGAAGCCGAAGGCGTGGACGAGAAACCTGATCAGGGCACGCGCGTCTCGGGCGCGAAGCGTAGGCCAGACCTGGGGCATCGGGGCGGCCGGATCGGACAGCGGGACTGCCGGATGGGCCGGCTCAATAGTCGTCATGACGACAATGGTGACACTGCATCCGGGTTTCCGGCTTGGACGTTTCGGAACTCCTGCGCCAACCATTCGCTCGGGGTGCTGCCGGCAAAGCGGTGGAAGTCGCGAACGAAATGGGCGTGGTCGTAATAGCCAAAAGCTGCGGCCGCCGTCGAAATGGTGGCCGCGGTGGGCAACGCGCGCCGGGCACCGTCGAATCGAATGACCGCGGCTGCGGTCTTCGGGCTCAAGCCGATATCGGTGTCGAACCGTTTCCTCAGATAGCGCGAGCTGCAACCGATCTCGCGGGCAAGAAAGCCGATGGGCAGTCGCCCGCCGGTGGCCGTCAACCGGTTCCAGGCGTAGCCGACCATGGGGTCGGGTTCGGCGTCGATGAGTGCGGCGGTCAGCGCCCGGTCGAGGACGGCAAACCGCTCGGGCCAGGTGAGCGCGGTCGCGAGACGCTCCTGGACCTCACCGGCGACCGGGCCCAGCACGTCGGCGGCGGGCAGATCGATGCCGGTCAGCTCACCGGCCGGCAGTTTGAGCAGGGCCCGGGCCCCGAGTGGACTGAGTTGGAGCTGGATGCCCGATTGCGAACCCTGGTGCCCGATCAGCGCGGACGTCGTATGAAGGCCGCCGACGATTGCCCGGAAGGTGCCCCCTGGCTGGGTGGGATCGACGTGCCGAATCAGCCGAATAGGCTCGTCCAAGGTGAAGATGAGGGTCAAATATGGTGATGGAAGCCCCTGGTGGACGGCCGGTTCGACGCCGCACTGTCGATAGCCGTGATACTCCCGGACCCAGCGGCGGAGCGGCGCGGCCGGCCGGGCGACGACGAACTCGTTGATCATCTCGCCCATCCGAGAAGGGTCCCGCTCCGGCGCTGATCGGGCAACCCGGCGGCACCAACATCAGTGGTCGCTGCTCAGGCGTACGAGCAGATCGCCCGCTGGATGACCCGGCGCGTTGATCACCTCGTTGATCGTCACCCCAGCTGGGACCTATGTCATCACGCTCCGCCCTGACCGATCCCTGTTTCCACGAGCCCTCGATCTCCGCGTCGTCTGGAACCCCAGCCGCACCAATCGGATCGCCATCCCCGCCGCCTGGAAGGTAATGACCAGTACAGATCTGACCGGGCGTTCGACGCTGCTGGCCGGCGCCACCACCGTGGCCGTCACCGGGTCGCCGATTCTGCTGCGCTCAGCTCGGTCGCCCGCAGCGCCGGTGGCACGCCAAGGGCGCCGCCGACCCGAAGTTGTTGCGAGGCGGGCCGTGATGGGCGGCCGTGCTGTACTGTCTAACTAGATAGTCAGAAACAGGCTGCTCGAACGGGTAGACACTCGCAAGGAGAGGGATCGAGATGAACGACAAGGTTGCGCTGGTCACCGGAGCTTCGTCCGGGATCGGCGAAGTCACCGCGCTGCGCCTTCGCAAGGCCGGATACACCGTCTACGGCGCGGCCCGCCGGGTCGACCGGATGGCCGAACTGGCCAAGGGAGGCGTTCGGATCGTGGCGATGGATGTCACCGATGACCAGTCGATGGTCGACGGGATCGCCCGCATCGTGGACGAAACCGGCCGCGTCGACGCACTTGTCAACAACGCCGGCTTCGGCTCCTTCGGCGCACTCGAGGATGTGCCGCTCACCGATGCGAAGTACCAGTTCGAGGTCAACGTTTTCGGCTTGGCCCGTCTCACCCAGCTGGTGCTGCCGATCATGCGCGAGCAGGGCAGCGGCCGGATCGTCAACATCTCGTCGATGGGCGGCAAGATCTACGAGCCGCTGGGCGGCTGGTATCACTCGACCAAGTTCGCGGTGGAGGGATTGAGTGACTCGCTCCGGTTGGAGCTCGAGCCTTTCGGCATCGCTGTCGTCGTGGTGGAGCCGGGCGCCATCAAGAGCGAATGGAGCGCAATCGCGGCCGCCAATCTGATGAAGGTCTCCGGTCAGGGCGCCTACGCGAAACAGGCCGGGAAGGTGGCTTCGGTCCTCGACTCCGGAAATGGCAATGCCCGGATGGCCTCGGCTCCCGAGGTAGTGGCCAAGGTGATCGTCAGAGCGGTGACAGCGAAGCGGCCCCGCATCCGCTACGCGGTCGGCGGCGGTGCCAAGCCCACGCTGTACCTGCGGCGCATCCTGCCCGACCGCGCGTTCGACCGCGTGATGAACTTGATATTCAAGCCCTGACCGGACCGACCGGCCCGGGCGGAAGGGGGGCCATGGTCGCCAAGCGGGATGCCCAGGCCACCAGGTCACGGATACTCCTGGCTGCGAGGAGCGAATTCGCCCAGGCGGGGATCGCCGGCGCCAGGGTGGACCGCATTGCGGCGGCGGCACAGATCAACAAGAACATGCTGTACATCTATTTCGGCAGCAAAGAGCAGCTGTTCGACGCTGTCTTTGATGTCGCGATCGGCGAATTGTTGGAAACCGTCGGTATCGACACCGACGATCTCCCCGAATATGCCGGCCGGCTGTTCGATCATTTCACCGCTCATCCGGAACTGTGTCGGCTCGCCCGCTGGTTCGGCCTGGAGCGGCCCGGGGGTTTGGCCAACCTCGAGAAGACTGTGGCGGCAACGGTAGTCAAGATCGACGAGCTGGCGGCGGCGCAGGCCCGCGGTACCGTCACTGCCCGCGTCCCGCCCGCCCTGCTGATGGACATGTTGCTCGTTCTAGCCGCGACCTGGTCCTCCGGGTCGCCGGAACAGCCGCCCGAACCGGGAAACCTCGACACGATCGCAGATCGCCGCAAAGCGCTGGTCTGGGCAGTGAGCCGGGTCGTCGCGCCCTGATCTGCCCTATTTCCCCGGCGGCAGGTGGTCTGCCAACAATTGCACCAGATGACGACCCCGCCGTCCGGCCAGTTGGAAGGCCTGGGTCCGGCAGGAGAAACCGTCGGCCAGGAACTCGCCGGCGCCGCCCCGCGCGCGGAGGGCGGGCACCAGGGCGAGCTCGGCGATCGCCACCGACAGGTCGTAGTGACCGAGTTCCATCCCGAAGTTCCCGGCCAGTCCGCAACATCCGGCGATCTCAGTCACGACGGCGCCCGCCGACCGCAGAAGCTCCCGTTCGGCGTCGAAGCCCAGCACCGCATGCTGGTGACAGTGCTGCTGCACCAGGATGTCCAGCCCGTCCAGCCGGGGTGCCGGGATGGCTTCGCGCTCAAGGAACTCGGCAATGGTGAAGGTCGCGTCCGCCACCGCCCGGGCCCTTGGGTCGTCCGGCAGCAAGTCCAGCAGGTCCGAGCGGAGCACTGCGGTGCAGGACGGCTCGAGACCGATGATGCTGCGCCCGGCTCTGACGTGTGGTGCGAGTTGATCAAGCGCGCCGGACAGCTTTCCGCGCGCCGTGTGAAGCTGACCGGTGGTGATGAACGTCAGCCCGCAGCACACCGGCTCGTCGGGCACCCGTACCAGGTAGCCGAGATCGGTGAGCACCGCGACCGCGGCCCGGCCGATGCCGGCGTCGAAGGCGTTCGTGAAGGTGTCGACGAACAACACCACTTCTGGCTGGGCAGGCTCGGTAGCGGAAGCTGGCGGGCGGGAGGCGGACAGACCCTTCCACCAGTGCCGGAAGGACTGCCGGGACAGCTTAGGCAGTTGCCGCCGGCCGTCGATGCCCGCGGCGAACAGCGTCAGCCGGCGTAACGGCGCATTGCCGACCAGCCGATTCGCCGCCGCCGGAGCAAGCGTCGCCCCCTTGAGCCAGCGCGGCAATGCGCCGAGCGTGTAGTGGCTTCTGGGCCGGAGGCGGCCGGAATATCGCTCGGAAAGGACCGCGCTCTTATAGGTCGCCATGTCGACGCCGGCCGGGCAATCCGATGCACAGGCCTTGCACGACAGGCACAGGTCCAGGGACTCCGCCACCTCTGCCGAGCGGGCGCCGGCGGTGATCAGGGTGCCGTTCATCATCTCCTGCAGCACCCTGGCCCGGCCCCTGGTCGAATCCTTTTCATCACCGGAGGCCAGGTAGGACGGACACATGAAGCCGACGGCGTCGGTCGCGGCCGCGACGCATTTCCCGATCCCGACACACCGGTGCGCGGCGATGCTCAGATCGCCGGCGTCGGCCACGAGGGTCGGTAGCGAGAGCCGGTGCGGCGCAGCAACAGCCAGCCGTAGATTCTGGTCGAGCGCGGCCGGCCGGACGCCCACCCCGGGATTGAGCAGATCATCGGGATCGAAGGCGGCCTTGAATGCGGCGAATGCGGAGATGGCTTCCGGGGAGTACATCAGCGGCAGCAGTTCGCCGCGGGCCCGGCCGTCGCCGTGCTCACCGGAGAGCGACCCGCCGTGGGCGACGACCAGCCGGGCAGCATCGAACAGAAAACTTCGGAACCGTTGCGGCGCACCGGTCAACGGGAGATCCAACCGGGTGTGCACGCAGCCGTCCCCGAAGTGGCCGTAGGTCAGGCCGGACAGCCCGTGCGCCGTCTTGAGCTGATCGAAATCGCGAAGGTAGGGGGCCAGGCGATCCGGCGGGACGGCGGCGTCCTCCCAGCCCGGCCACGCCGGCGCGCCCTCCGCGGTCCGGCCGGCCAAACCGACCCCGTCCTGGCGAATACGCCACAGCGCCTGGGACTCGGGGCCGTCCGGCAGTACCCGGTAGGCGCCCGGTCCGGCCAGCAGTGCCAGTCGGCCGGCTTCGGCGACTGCCTCCGCCGGAGTACTTCCGGCCGTCTCCACGAACAACCAGGCTCGGCCGGCCGGCAGTTCCGGGACGGCTGATTTGCCGCGATGGGTCCGGACCACCTCTACCAGGTGAGCGTCCATAGCCTCGACGGCCGTTGGGTTCTCGGTGCGCACCGCGGCGGCACCCTCGGCCGCGGCTGCGATGTCGGGATAACCATGGACCAACAGCGCTGTCGCTGGGGGTATTTCGACCAGGTCGACGGTTGCCGCGAGGATCAGTCCACAAGATCCCTGAGTGCCGACGAACGCCTTGGCCAGGTCCCGCCCGCGCTCGGGCAGCAGATGCTCCAGCGCATATCCGGAGCCCTGCCGGCTGAAGCGGCCGAACTCGGTGCGCAGCAACGCCAACCGGGCATCGGCAAACCCGGCCAACTCCGGTGGCGGGTCCGATCCCCTGCCCAGATCGAGATCTCGGCCCGCGCCGTCGATGATCCGGATCTGTCGGGAATTGTCCGATGTTCGGCCCCATCGGATCGCCCTCGGCCCGCAGGCATTGTTGCCGAGCATTCCGCCCAGCGTGCAACGACTCTGTGTCGAAGGATCCGGACCGAACCGCAAGCCATGGGGGGCAGCCGCCAGCTGCAGCTCCGCCAATACCAGCCCCGGCTGCACCGTTGCCGTTCTCGCTTCCGGGTCGAGATCGAGAAGCGCATTGAAATAGCGGCGAAAATCCAGGATCAAGCCGGGGCCCACGGCGTTTCCGGCGACCGACGTGCCGGCGCCGCGCGCCGTGATGGAAAGGCCGGTGCGGCGGGCAACCTCTACCGCGTAGCCGAGGTCGTCATCTTGGGCAGGGAAGATGACCGCCGCCGGCACCACCCGGTAGTTCGACGCGTCGCTGGAGTACTCCGCCCGGCGCCGGGCACCCGCATCCACCCGGCCGGGCATCCGCTCGGACAACAGCCGCACAGCGTCGTCAGGCTGGTCACTCACCGTGGACCGCCGCCGGCGAGCACAGGGGTGCGCATCACCCGAGGATGGCGGTCAAAGCCGCGCGACGCAATCACCATGGCCGGGCCCGGTTCGGGGCGGCTGCCGGGCTGGTGGGCGCACCGACTAGTTTGTCCGACTATGGAATATCGTTCACTGGGCCGCAGCGGCCTCAAAGTCTCGGTCATCACTCTGGGCACCATGACCTTCGGCGGCACCGACAAATGGGGGCTGATCGGCAAGGCCGACCTGGACACCGCCAAACGCCAGATCGGTATCGCCCTCGACGCCGGGGTCAACATGATCGACACCGCGGACGTCTACTCCGACGGGCTGAGCGAGGAGATCATCGGCCAGGCGATGGCCGGCCGGCGGGACGCCGCACTGCTGGCCACCAAGGTCCGGTTCGCGATGGGCGACGGGCCCAATGACGAGGGACTGTCGCGGCATCACCTCATCGCCGGCTGCGAGGCGAGCCTCCGGCGCCTGGGCACCGACTACCTGGATCTCTACCAGCTGCACGAGTGGGACGGCCAGACCCCGCTCGAGGAGACGCTGACCGCGCTGGACCACCTCGTCACCTCCGGCAAGGTCCGCTATGTCGGGGTCTCGAATTTCGCCGCCTGGCAGATGATGAAGGCGGTCGGTATCACCGAGCGGGACGGCCTGCCGCCGATCGCCAGCCAACAGATCCACTATTCGCTGCAGGCAAGGGAGGTCGAGTACGAACTGATTCCCGCTTCGCTCACCGAGGGGATCGGTGTTCTCATCTGGAGTCCGCTCGGCGGCGGATTGCTGTCCGGCAAGTACCGGCGTGGGCAGGAGCCGCCCAAGGGTGGCCGCGACCTGGCGGCCTGGGGTGAGCCGCCGGTCCGGGATCAGGAGCTGCTCTACGACATCGTCGAAGTGATCGTCGAGGTCGCCGAATCGCACGGCGTCTCAGCGTCCGAGGTAGCACTGGCCTGGACCCTGAGCCGGCCCGGTATCACCTCCGTTGTCATCGGCGCCCGCACCGACGAACAGTTGCAGGGCAACATGAAAGCCGCCGATCTCGTCCTCACCGAGCAGGAGATCACCCGGCTCGAAGAGGTCAGCCGGCCGCCGCTGCTCTATCCGTACTGGCATCAGGTCAACTCCGCAGCGGCCCGGCTGTCCGAAGCCGACCTGAGCCTGCTGCGCCGGCACCTACCCAAGACCTGAGCTGCCGTTTCACCCCAGCACTGTTGACCGCCCCGTACCTTCGAGAGGTGACGACCCGATCTGCGCCGGCCCTCGAGCAGGCCTTGGCGACTCGGCCGGTGGTGCTGGACGGGGGGTTGGCGACGCTTCTCGAGGCCAGGGGCCATGACCTGAGCTCAAAGCTGTGGTCCGCTCGAATGTTGCTCGACGATCCGGGCGAACTTGTTGCGGCGCATCGGGAGTTCTTCGAGGCCGGCGCCGAGGTGGCGATCTCTGCCTCCTATCAGGCCTCGTTCGAGGGATTGGCCGAGCTGGGCCTTGACCGGGCGGCAGCGGCCCGCGCAATGCGCCGCAGCGTGGATCTCGCCCGGCAGGCCCGGGACAGCTTCGACGACGGGCTTCCCCGCTGGGTGGCTGCCTCCGTCGGGCCGTACGGTGCGGCGCTGGCCGACGGGTCGGAATATCGGGGCGACTACGGGCTCACGGTCCGCGAGCTCGTCGACTGGCACCGGCCCCGGTTCGAGGTGCTGGCCGCCGCCGGGGCCGACGTGCTGGCCATCGAAACCATCCCGAGCCTGGCCGAGGTGCAGGCGCTCACCGAATTGCTCGCCGGGTCCGGGATGCTCGCGTGGCTATCCGTGACAGCGGCAGACGGCCTGACCCGATCCGGTGAGCCTGTCGCTGAGGCGTTCGAGATGGCCGCCGCCGTAACGGAGGTCATCGCGGTGGGGGTGAACTGCTTCCCGGCGGAGCAGGCCGGGAATCTGATCCGATCGGCCGCGCGGACCGGCAAGCCGGTGGTCGTCTACCCGAACAGCGGCGAGGTCTGGGACGCAGGCGCCCGGGCCTGGAGCGGCGACAGCATGTTCGAGCCGGCGGACGTGACCGGTTGGCGGGCAGCCGGGGCGTCGTTGATCGGCGGTTGTTGCCGGGTCGGTCCGGCGGCGATCAGGGGAATCGCCCGGGAGCTGCGGGCTGCTGCCTGACCGGGCGGGGTCGGCGGATGACGCCATACCCGACAGCGATGACTGCCAGCACCGCTGACAGGGCGATCCCTAGTTCGATCAGGCCCAGCGGGATCGCCAGCCACCATCGGGTCGAGACTGCCCGACGGGCGGTGAGCGCCGCCCGTCCCGGCCCGACGTCCGTCCGGGGTGCGAGAAACTCGTCATCCGCGCGTCGGCTCCCTTGATCTCGGATGTTGCCGAGCGGCAATCTTCTACAGTCTGCCGGGTAGGCCCGACGACCGGGGAAGCCCCGGGCCCGGCCATGTTCTCTTCGACGGATCGGACTGTCAGATGACCGGAATGGCGACCACGCCGCTGAGTGTGGCCGACGAACGAACCGTTGCCATGAGCCTTTTCAACGGAACCTGGGAACTCATCCGGAAGGAGGGACGCGCCGCCTCGGACGACGACACGATGCTGCACATGGCCCACGCCTCCCGCCATCACTGGGGTAACGCGGGGACGCCGGCCAATCGGGCCCGCGGAGAATGGCTGTGCTCCCGGGTCTATGCGGTCCTCCGGCGGGCGGAGCCATACCGATATCATGTGCAACGAGTCCTCGACCTGTGCCCTGAGAATGCGATCGGTGACTGGGATGTCGCCTTCGGATACGAGGCCCTCGCCCGAGCTTCCGCGCTGGCCGGGGACGTGGACCAGCCCCGGGCCGTCACCGGGCAGGCGCTGGCGGCGGCCGAGCAAATCGCCGATCCCGCAGATCGGTCGCTGCTGCTCGCCGACCTCGAGACCATTCCAGGCTGGTCGGCATGACGACACCCGGCCGCCATGCCAGCAGGACCGAAGCCCAGCGGCATCACAGCGCCGAACACGCCAGACTCGCCGAGTCGCCGTCCGCGGGCGGCCCTTGGCGCCTGTGGGGTCCGTACCTGTCGGGGCGGCAGTGGGGCACGGTTCGGGAGGACTACAGCGCCGACGGTGACGCCTGGGCCTATTTCCCGTTCGAACAGGCGCACGCCAGGGCGTATCGCTGGGGCGAGGACGGGCTGGGCGGGATCTGCGACCGGTTCGGTTTTCTCAATTTTGGCCTCGCGCTCTGGAACGGCCGCGACCCGGTGCTCAAGGAGCGGTTGTTCGGACTGACCAACGCCGAGGGCAATCACGGCGAGGACGCCAAAGAATACTGGTGGACGCTGGACGGCACGCCGACCCATTCGTTGATGAGCTGGCTCTACCGTTATCCGCAGGCAGAATTCCCATATTCGCGATTGAGGGCGGAGAACGCGGCCCGTGGACGGAACGACCGGGAATTCGAGTTGGCAGACACCGGGATCCTCGAGAACAACCGGTTCTTCGATATTACCGTCAATTATGCCAAGGCCGGCCCGGACGACATCTGTATGGTGGTGACCGCGACCAATCACGGTCCGGATGCGGCGCCGCTGGATCTATTGCCGCAGGTGTGGTTCCGCAATACCTGGGCGTGGGGGACCGACGACCGAACCCCGGCCATCACCGGCCTCGACCCGCACCTGACCGGTGGCCGGTTCCGGTCGGTGGAATGTCGGCACGGCTTTCTCGGCCGCTATGTGCTGTCCGCGGAGGGTGCCCCGCAGGTGCTTTTCTGCGCCAACGAAACGAACGACAAGGCCCTGTTCGGCACTGACACCAATCGAGCCCCCCATACCAAGGACGGCATCAACAACAGGATCGTGCACGGCGATGCCGAGGCGGTCGACCCGAGCGGCAGCGGCACGAAAGCGGCTTTCTGGTACCACTTCGACGGGGTTCAACCCGGAGCGAGCGTCGAGGTCAGGTTGCGCCTTTCCACCAGCGAACCGGACGAGGACACCTTCGGCCCGGGGTTCGGCGCGGTCCTCGCCGATCGTCGATCCGAGGCCGACGACTTCTACCGAGCTGTTGTGCCTGAGCACCTTTCGGAAGAGGACACCGCGGTCGCCCGGCGCGCTTTCGCCGGTCTGCTGTGGAACAAGCAGCTCTACCGATATGACGTCGCCCGGTGGCTGGCCGGCGATCCGGCCGAACCGGCCCCACCGCCGGAGCGGCTGGGCTCACAGGGTCGGAATACCGGTTGGCGTCATCTGAGTCTGGCTGATGTGATCAGCATGCCCGACGAATGGGAATACCCGTGGTTCGCGTCCTGGGACCTGGCATTCCACTGCGTCGCGCTCGCGCACGTCGACCCCGCATTCGCAAAGGACCAGTTGCTACTGCTCTGCCGGGAATGGGCGATGTACTCCAACGGCCAGTTGCCGGCGTATGAATGGGCGTTCTCCGACGTCAATCCGCCCGTCCATGCCTGGGCGGCCTGGCAGGTTTATCTGGTCGACGGACGGCAGGACATGGACTTTCTGGTCCGAATATGCACGAAGCTGATGCTCAATTTCGCCTGGTGGGTCAATAACAAGGATGCTGACGGTTCCAACCTTTTCGAGGGTGGATTCCTCGGCATGGACAACGTCGGCCTGTTCGACCGTTCAGCGGGACTACCGCCCGGATCGCGATTGGAGGAATCTGACGCGACCAGCTGGATGGCGTTCTTTGCCCTGCACATGCTCCAGATATCGTTGGAGCTGGCGACGACCGTGCCGGCCTGGGACGATATCGCCACCAAGTTTCTCGAGCACTTCCTGTCGATAGCGCACGCCATGCGGCAGTTCGGGTCGCAGGACATTTCGCTCTGGGACGACGCCGACGGCTTCTATTACGACGTCCTGGTGCACGCCGACGGCAGCCACCAGCGGCTGCGGGTACGTTCGATGGTCGGCCTGCTGCCGATGCTCGCCGTGGCGACGATCCCGGCGGACGTCTGGGCCGCGCTGCCGGACTTCACCGCCAGATTGACCTGGCTCCGCCGGCGGCGGCCCGATCTCACCGACGGACTGATGACCGACGGGGCTCCGGGTGAGGCGCTGATGCTCTCGCTGGCCAGTCGGGACGGACTGGTCCGGCTGCTGGGCAGGATGTTCGACGAGGCGGAGTTTTTGTCGCCTTTCGGGGTGCGGTCGCTGTCAGCTGCCTACCGCGACCCGTACACCGCCGTCGTAGAGGGCCAGGAACTGACCATCGACTACGAGCCGGGGGAGTCGAGAAGTGGCCTGTTCGGCGGCAATTCAAATTGGCGGGGGCCGGTGTGGTTTCCGGTCAACGTGCTGCTGGCAGACTCGCTCCGCAAGTACGCCGAGCATTTCGGGGCCGGCGTAACCATGCCGGTACCCACCGGCTCCGGTTCGGCGATGACGCTCGACAAGGCAGCCGACGTCATCGACGAACGACTGGTACGTCTTTTCCGGCGCGGCAACGACGGCCGCCGACCTAGCGACGGTCACCGGATCGAGTCCTCGGCGGGTCCATTGTGGGCGGCCCATCCGACGTTCAGCGAGTACTTCGACGGCGACACCGGCGAGGGCTTGGGGGCCGGGCACCAGACCGGTTGGACGGCGCTGGTCGCGCACCTGCTCTGCCGGCCGGACTCGGCGCTCGTCCCGAGATCATCCCGAGCCGGGTGAGCCCATCCGGTGCTGCAGGTCGGCGCGGATCGACACCAGCTCCGCGCCCAGCAGTGCGACATTCGAGGCTGCCAGCTCCGCCTGGGCGCCATGGGTGGAGACGACCGGGAGGCGCTCGGCGCACAGTTGTTCGAGCTGTTCGGATTTCCTGAGATTTTCCAGTGGTCCCGCGAGGTCGTCCACGGCCCGCCGATACTCGTCCAGGGCCGCGAGGCGGTCGACCATCGATTCCCAGGCGCTGTCCAGTTGTCCGGTGCCGTGCTGCCACCATTGCGAGGCGTCGGTACCGACGGCCGGTGTGCTGCCGAACTGCCGCCGCAGGTCGGAGATATCCCGCAGGGTGAGGCAGATCTGCCGAAGCTCCTCGGCCGGGCGCAGGCGCATCCGGTGTATTTCCGTATAGTCGCTCTGCCAGGCCTGCGAGGAGACGATTGCGGCGGTGATTTCGGCGGCAAAGCCTGCTGCCCTGGCCTCGCGCGGCAGCGCCGGCCCGGCGGAATGATTCCATTCGTCGAAAGACACCAGATGTCGATGTCGCAGTATCCGGTCCACCTCGCCCGACGTGAAATGGTTCGGGCGGTGGGCGGCGCGGCGGCCCAACACGAGACCGGCCGTCAGACCCAGCAGGCACAGGGCGGCGAAGACTGCTGCAGCGGAACGGCTCCCGGCGCCGACGAGCGCGGCGAGCAGGCCCGCGAACGCGCCGGCCCCGCCGGCCGCGACGAGCATGAAGCGGCCGAAATCACGGGTCACCACCTCGTCCGGATCCGCCCAGGCCAATCTGGCGACGATTGGTGCCGGCAATTCCGGATCGTAGGCGTAGACCGGCGGCAACGGTGGGGAGAGCCGCTTCACCCGGTCGATGGAATCGAGGACCTGCTCCCTGGTGCTCACGGATGAAACCCCGGCTGACCCGGGTGATCCATCGGCGGTCCGTCGCCGTCGCCGTTCCAGGAATGGGGATTCCCGAAGCCGTTCCGGTCCGGACGACCGAAATCGCCGCCGGCGAGCCCGAGCATGGCCACGAACATCCCGCCCAGCAGGAATCCGACCAGCATGGCGGCGACCAGACGGCCCCGTTGGTGCTGGAGCAGCGAGTGCACTCTGCCCGCCAGCGGTAGATCCCTGATGCGCTGCGCCGTTGACGCCCACCCGGACATAGGACTCCCTCTCGGTTGAGCGCCCGATCCACTGGCAGGACCGGGCGTACCTCATCCTGACCCCGTTGATGATGACCGGGAAGGCTGTCAGCAGGCTGTGAAAGTCTCTCGCGACGCGGGCCTCCAGAACGCCCGTGCGGACGAAATACCTCGATTTGGGGCGGGTGGGACAGAAATGGACTACTTCGTCCGCGCCGGCGAAGATGATCCGCGCGGGTGGGTCAGGCCCGGGTGGGTCAGGCCCGGGTGGGTCAGGCCGGGTGGGTCAGGCCGGGTCGGTCAGGCCGGGTGCGTCAGGCGGGGCAGAGCAGCAGCGGGTCAGGCGGGGTGGGGAAGCGGTGGTGGGGCGCGGTGGCGGTCGTTCAGGCGTACAGCGCGTCGAGCAGGGGCATGTTCTGTCTCTCGACGATCTTGCGGCGGACCTTCATCGAAGGGGTCAGGTGGCCTTCCTCGATCGAGAGGTCGCGGGGCAGGATGACGAATTTCTTCACCGTCTCCCAGCGCTCCAGTTTGGCGTTCAGTTCGTCGACGTAGCGGCCGATCAGATCGTGGACCTGGGGTGCGGCGGCCAGGTCCGCCAGCGACTCGCCAGGGACGGAGTTCGCCTTCGCCCAGTCGGCGATCGGCTCGGCGTCCAGGGTGATCAGCGCCGAGATGAACCGTCGGCCCTCGCCGTGCACGATGATCTGCGAGGCGTAGGGGCAGAGGGCCTTGAAGATCGTTTCCAGCTTCTGCGGTGCGACGTACTTGCCGCCGGAGGTCTTGATCAGGTCCTTCTTGCGGTCGGTGACCTTGAGATACCCGTCGACCAGTTCGCCGATGTCCCCGGTGTGCAGCCAGCCGTCGGCGGTCAACGCCTCATCGGTCGCGTCGGGCAGATTGTGGTAGCCGCGCATCACGTTCGGCCCCCTGACCAGGATTTCGCCGTCCGCCGCGATGATCGCCTCGGTCCCGGGCAGCGGCGGTCCCACCGTCCCGATCCGGTAGTCCGCCGGTAGGTTGACGCACGCCGCGGCGCTGGTCTCGGTCAGCCCGTAGCCTTCGAGAATCACCATGCCGACGGCGTCGAACCACTCGGCGACCTCGCGAGCCAGCGGCGCGGACCCGGAGACGAAGAAGCGGATCCGGCCACCCAGGGCGGCGCGGATCTTGCTGAACACCAGCCTATCGGCGACCCGCAGCTGCAGCGTCTGACTCCGGGTCAACGGCCTTCGGCCCTGCCGGGCCCGCGATGCGGTGATACCCAGGCTGATGGCCCAGTCGAAGATCCGGGCCTTGAGCCCACCCGCTCCCTGGCTGGTCAGGGTGACCTTGGCCCGGACCTTCTCGAAGATCCGCGGCGCCCCGCCCATGAAGGTGGGTTTCACCTCCCGCAGGTTTTCCACGATCCTGGTCAGATCGCCGTCGACCGCACTGCAGAACCCGATCTCGAGTTGCATGGCCATCAGCATCTTGCCCAGCACGTGCGACATCGGCAGCCACAGGTACTGCACGTCCTGCGGTCCGAGGATGTCCAGCGCAACAACGGCTCGGCCCTCGTACGTCCAGTTGTCGTGGACCAGTCGGACGCCCTTGGGTCGGCCCGTCGTCCCGGAGGTGTAGATCAGCGTGGCCAGACTGTCCCCGGTGATCCCGTCGATCCGCTGGTCGACCACGTCGGGCTGGCCGGCCAGGTATGCCGTGCCACGGTCGATGAGTTCCGACCAGGTGAGCACCGCGTCACCGTCCCCGGAGCCTTCGATGACGACAACCGCCCGCAGTCCGGGCAGGTCGCAGGCGGCGACCTTGGCCGCCTGGCCGGCATTCTCGACGATCACCACTACCGACTGCGAGTCGGCCAGGATGTACCCCATGTCCTGGATCGCGGTGGACGGGTAGACCGTGGTCGTTGCCGCGCCCGCGCAGGTGATCGCCAGGTCGACCAGCACCCATTCGATCCTGGTGGCCGAGACGATCGCTACCCGCTCTCCGGGCTCGACACCGAGATCGACCAGGCCGGCCGCCAGGGCGAAAACCTGGGCTCCGGCCTGCCGCCAGTTCAGCGACTGCCAGCCGGCGTCCGTCCGGTGGCGAAACGCTGCACCGTCGGGGGTTGCGGCAACCCGGTCCCGGAACAGATGGCCGAATGAAACCGGCTGGGTAGCGGTGCTGGTCATGGCGTCCTCTCCGACCCGAACGTGCCACCGCGAGTCTTCCACCGGGCACTTCGGCCGCCCGGCACGACCTCCGCCAGACTCTCGTCGACCCTAGTTCAACCGGGCCCAGGAGCAGCGGATCCCGCGTTCGTCGAATCCGTTGTCCCACTGACCGGGCGACGCACCGCAGCTACTCACCGCAGGCGGGTGACCTGCACCGTAACCTCGTTGCCGGTTGCCTCGGGTCCGGCGTACACGCCCTTCATCGGGGGGACGTCGCGGTAGTCCCGGCCCCGTCCGACCGCGACATGCGACTGACCGGGTGCCGCGGCGTTGGTCGGGTCGAAGGGGACCCAGGACCCGGCGTACCACTCGACCCAGGCGTGTGACTGCCCGACCACGGTCTTCCCGATCTCGGCGTTGGAGTCGGGGTGCAGATATCCCGATACGTACCGGGTCGGAATCTGCATGGCCCGCAACAACCCGATGGCCAGGTGCGAGAAGTCCTGGCAGACACCGCGTTTCTCCGACCATGCCTCGGCCGCCGACGTGTGCACCCCGGTCGCGCCGGTCTCGTAACGCACGGCCCTGCGGAGCAGCCCGCACACCGCCTGGCCGGCTGCCGTAGGGGTGTCGGCGGTGGCCCTGATCTGCTCCGAGATTCCGGTCAATTCGTCGTCCAGCGTGGTCAGTTCAGTTTCGGTGAGGAACTCCTCGAACCGGTCGTGACAGTCGGACCCGGCCAGTTCGGCCCAACTCCAGCCCGGAACGGGGTGCGCACTTCTGCTCCCGGTGTTGTTTCCGGCGGGGCCGAACGTTTCCACGGTCGAGGTGGAGGTAACCGTGAGCCGGCGGTGCGGCCGGTGCACGTCGAATGCGGCCACCCTGGTTCCGAAGTAGTCGAGGTAGCTGATGACGCCCTCGAACGGCTCGATTTCCAGCCTCGCGGAGAGCACCGACTGGCCGGGCTCGTCGGAGGGTTGCATCCGCACCTCGTTGTACGACGTGGTGACCGTTTCGGGATAGGTCAGGTCGGTGCGGTGGACGATGAGCAGCCGCCAGATGTCGGGGTAACTCGCCGAAGTGGGCCGGGCACCGGTCATACCAGGGCTCCCTCGGCGCTGAAGTTCGCCCAGGTGATCTCGTCGCCTCGGCGGAAGAAAGAGCTGGTGATGGCGGCATGCCCGCTGGCCACGGTCCGCTGCAGGGTCGAGAGCAGAGCGGGTAGATCCCGAGTCAGGTCGGTCCCGGTCCGGTAATCCAGGCCGGTCCGGGTGCGCCCGACAATCCGCCGGGCGGACGACGGATCCCGTCGGGGATCGCGGGCGCGGGTGGCACCCGCTGCCTCCAGTTCGGCGAGCGAGGTTTCGGCTGCAGTCAGGCAACGCAGCACCGACCGCGGAAAGTGCCTGTCCAGGAGGGCGAATTCGATCGAGGTCCGCGGGCCGACCGACCCGCCGTGGGTCCGGACGTACGGCTCCCAGCCACCGCAGGCGCTGACCATTGCGCGCCAGGGCGGGACGGCGCCGGTCTGCGAATCTGCGGCCGCGATGAGCCGGATCGTCATGTCGGCCCGCTCCAGTGCCCGGCCGACGGCCAGGAAGTGCCAGCCCTCGTCATGGCTCATCACCTGATCGGTCAGCCCGGCCGCGATGGCGCATCTCTCGCTCACCCACCGCAGATAGGAGTGCGGCCCGCCGCCGGTGGCGGCCCTGCTCCGGAGACCGTGCCACGTGACGTTCAGGCACTCCCACACCTCCAGTGGCAGTGCATCGCGTACGCCCCTGGCGTTGTCCCGGGCGGCGATCAGCGCGCCGGAAACCGACGACGCCCGTTCGGTGTCGAACACGAGCATCCGGATGAGCTTGGTCGAGTCGGAGCCCTCGATCTCCTCGTCACCGGCCAGCCCCATCGAGTCGACCAGGGACCGGATCACCTGATGGTCGGCGGCCCAGGAGCCGGTGGGGAGCAGGTGGAGATAGGTGTCCAAAATCCGGGCCGTGCAATCGGCCCGTTCCACGTGCCTCCCCAACCAGTACAGCGATTCGGCGATCCGGCTCAGCACGTCAGGCCCTCCGCTGCGCTCGCATTACCCGGCGTTGCCGTCGCGTCCGGCGGGCGACGGCGGAGATGCTCTTGCGTCCGCGCCGGCTGAGCCTGCTGCTGTTGGCCCTGCTGGTGCCGGAGACCGTCCGAGGGCTCTTCCGGTGTCACCGGGGGGTCGAAGAAAAAGGCCCCGGTAGCGCTCATGCCCAGGTCGGAGGCTTCCGACGGGTGCCAATCATCGGCAGCCGAGTCGCCGCCGGCGGCGGACCCCGAATTGGGCTGCAACTGGGATTGGGACTGGAACTGGGATTGGGACCCGGATTGGGACTGGGTCTGCAATTGGGACCTGGATTGGGTCTGGGATTGGCTCTGGGACTGGTCCGATCGACTGCCGAACTCCGGCAGTGATGCCGGCTCGGATGAATCTGCCTGTAGCGCCAAGGGTTCGACGGTCGGTTCCGCCGGCCCGGCCAACACCCAGGTGTCCTTGGACCCGCCGCCCTGGGAGGAATTGACCACCAACTCGCCCTCCGGCAGCGCAACTCTGGTCAGTCCACCGGGCAGGACCCAGACGGAGTTGCCGTCGTTGACCGCGAACGGCCGGAGGTCGACGTGCCGGGGCCGCATCTTGTCGCCGATCAGGGTCGGCACGGTGGACAAAGCGATCTCCCGTTGCGCGATCCACCCCCTGGGGTTCTCAAGGATCGCCTGCCGGACCCTGGACAGGGTCACGGCATCAGCCTGTGAACCGATGACGATGCCCTTGCCACCGGAACCGTCGACCGGTTTTATCACCAGTTCCGCCAGGTGCTCGAGGGCGTAGGCGAGCTGCTCAGGTTCCTCGAGCCGGTAGGTGTCGACGTTCAGCAGAATCGGTTCTTCCCGGAGGTAATAACGAATGATGTCCGGAACGTAGGTGTAGACGAGCTTGTCGTCGGCAATGCCGTTGCCGACGGCGTTCGCAATCGTCAGATTGCCGGCCCTGGCCGCGTTCACCAACCCGGGCGACCCGAGCATTGAGTCGAGGCGGAACTGCACCGGATCCATGAACTCGTCGTCCAGTCGGCGGTAGATCACGTGTACCGGCATCTCGCCGGCGGTGGTCCGGACGAAAACCCGGTTGCCCCTGCAGACCAGGTCCCGCCCCTCGACCAACTCCACGCCCATCTCGCGAGCCAGCAGGGTGTGCTCGAAGTAGGCGGAGTTGTAGACGCCGGGGGTGAGCACGACGACCGTCGGATCGCCCACATTGGACGGGGCGACCTTCCGCAGGGCGGCCAGCAACCGGCCGGGATACTCGGCGATCGACCGGATGTGCTGGTCTTCCCCGGCCTCGCTGAGGACCTGGGAAACGGCCTGCCTGTTCTCCAGCACGTAGGACACCCCGGAGGGCACCCTGACGTTGTCCTCGAGTACCCGGAATTCACCCTTCTCGTCGCGGATGAGGTCGACGCCGGAGATCACGATCCGGGCGCCGTCCTGCTCGCTCATCCCGGCGACCTCCCGGTGGAAGTGCGGTGAGGTGGTGACCAACCGTCGCGGAACGACGCCGTCATCGAAGATCCGTCCGGCGCCATAGGCATCGGCGAGAAACGCCTCTAGGGCGCGAACTCGTTGCGGCACACCGGTTTCAACCACTCTCCATTCCTGGTTGGTGACGATTCTGGGTATCAGATCCAGGGGAAACGGTCGTTCCACCCCGCCGAGGGCGAAAGTGATGCCCTGGTCGAGAAAGGTGCGGCCCATGATGTCCGCGCGGGCCTTCAGGTCGGTCGCGGTCATCGCCTGCAGGGCGCCGTGCACCGACTCATAGGCAGGCCGGACAACGCCCGGCGCCGAGAACATCTCGTCCCAGGCCTGCCCGAACGGGTAGTCCTGGAACAGGTCGGCCATGGACTGAACCGTAGGTTCGACGTGTTGCGCTCGCATGACACCGGATTGTCACCCTGTTACGTGACGGTGTCGCGCCAGGGGTGCGCACTTCGCCCTGGGGGCGATGCCCGCGAGTCGTCGCATGTCACGATTACCCGCACGGGCATCCAGTCCGTGCCGGTGACGGATCGACCACCACATCGGCCGGGCATGGCGGACGCCCGCAACAAGCCAGGGAGAAACGACGATGAGCACGTCCGGAGGAAGCAGGGCGATCATCGCCGCGCTTTCGGCGAACCTCGGTATCGCGGTCGCCAAGTTCGTCGGGTTCCTGTTATCAGGGTCCTCGTCGATGCTGGCCGAATCGGTGCACTCGGTCGCGGACTCGGGGAACCAGGTGCTGCTGCTGATCGGCGGGAAACGCGCCAGGCGGGCGCCGACCGCCGAGCACCCCTTCGGTTTCGGTCGCGAGCGTTATGTCTATGCGTATCTGGTTGCGGTGACACTGTTCTCGGTCGGCGGCCTGTTCTCGATGTACGAGGGCATCCACAAGATGCAGCACCCCGAACCGATCGACCGACCGTGGATACCGCTGGGTATCCTGCTGATCTCGGTCGTCCTGGAGTCCTATTCACTGCGGACCGCGCTGCATGAATCCGCCGAGAGTCGTCGGGGGATTTCGATCCTCACCTTCATCCGGCGCACCAAAGAGCCGGAATTGCCGGTGGTCCTGCTCGAGGACCTGGCGGCGCTGATCGGCCTAGTCCTCGCCCTCCTCGGCATCGTGCTGGCGGTGGTGACCGGGAAGGGGATTTTCGACGGCATCGGGACGGTAGCCATCGGCCTGCTGCTCGTCGTCGTCGCGATCGTCCTCGGCACCGAGATCAAGAGCCTGCTGGTCGGCGAGGGCGCCTCGAGCGTCGATATCGCCGCGATCCGGGCAGCGGCGCTGGCCGGCAGTGACGTCGAATCCATCATCCATATGAAGACGCTCTATCTGGGGCCCGACAGTCTGCTGGTCGGGATGAAGGTGGCGGTGCGGCCGACCGATTCCGCGGCCGCCGTTGCGGCCGCCATCGATGCCGTCGAGCAGCGGGTGCGGGCCGCGGTTCCAGTGGCGACAGTGATGTACATCGAGCCGGACCTCCTCGACCCCGCCCGGGTTTCGCAGGCGCACGTTCCGGAAACCGGCAGAGCTGATGCCGCAACAGGTTCGACGCCGGTGACGGCGCCGGCGGAATAGGGAGAGTGCCGGATGGCCGCACAGCAGGGCAAGAGGGCCCACAAGAAGGACGCGATCGCGAAGACGGAGAAGAACGCGAGCGCTGCGAAGGATAAGAAAGCGAGCGCTGAGAAAGACAAGAAGGCAGGCGCTGAGAAGGGGGGGAAAGCCAGCGAGACGAAGTCGAAGGGGGCGAAAGAGGCGGACCGCAGGAGCGCCGGGAAGGCACACAGCCAGGGCGGGAAGAAGGCCCGTGCCAAGGATGAGAAGAAGGCCGGCCCCGGCCGGAAGGGCAGAGCGGCGCGCCGGTCGGTAGAGCCGCTGCCGAGCACGTTGCAGCGGTCACCGAAGAAGGCGCAGGAGACTTTCCTTGCGGTGCACGAGGCGGCCGTCGATCAGTACGGCGAGGGGGAGCGGGCCCACCGGACAGCCTTCGCCGCGGTGAAGCACACCTTCGAAAAGGTCGGCGACCACTGGGAAGCGAAGGACGAGAAGGGTCCGTCGGACGCCCGAGCGGAGCAGGGCGGCCTCTCGGGCGGCGAATCGGCGGGCGGGGTGAACGCCAATGCCACCAGGGCCCACCTGCTCGAGTTGGCCGCCCGACTCGGAGTGTCGGGGCGTCACCGGATGCGGAAGGCGGAGCTGGTCGAGGCCTTGCAGAAGGCCAACGACAAGGCCACCGCGGACGCCAGGAACAGCTGACCCCGCGATCGGCTGCCGGTCCGCGAACTAGGCTTGGACGATGTTGATCGCCTTTTCGGTCGCACCGTCGGGTGCCGGCCCAGCTGATGCAGACGAGCCCGATCACTCCTCTGACTCGGTGTCGCAGGCGGTCGCCGAGGCGGTGCGCATCGTTCGTGATTCCGGCCTGCCCCATCGCACAGATGCAATGTTCACCACGATCGAGGGCGATTGGGACGAATGCCTGGACGTCGTCAAGCGAGCCTGCGAGGCGGTGGGCCGCTACGGTTCCCGGGTTTCACTCGTTCTCAAGGCCGACATCAGGCCGGGGCACTTTGGCGAGTTGGACGGCAAGGTACAGCGCGTGGAGGCGCTTCTCGCCCCACCGGCATCAGCATTATCGCCATCGCAACCGTCGGAATGACCCGACCGGCATGACCACTGCCGGAATGACCCGACCGAACTACTCACGCCGGGGCGCCGGCCGGGGAACCCGCTCGGCGCCCCGGCCCGCATGCTCCCGCCGGGCTAGAGAACGATCAGCCCGCCGGTGGACGACTTCGCCGCGGTGAACCTGGCAGTGGCGTCGGCCCAGTTGATGACGTTCCACCAGGCCGTGACGTAATCGGCCTTCACGTTCTTGTACTGCAGGTAGAAGGCGTGTTCCCACATGTCGAGCAGCAGGATTGGAATCTGCGCGGCGGGCAGGTTGCCCTGCTGGTCGAACAGCTGCATGACGTTGAGCCGCTGACCCAGCGGGTCCCAGGTCAGCATCGACCAGCCGGAGCCCTGGATAGCGTTGGCGTTGGCGCTGAACTGCTTCTTGAACCCGTCGAACGATCCGAAGAACTCGTCGATCGCGGCGGCCAGTTCGCCGTCCGGCTTGTCGCCGCCACCGGGCGTCATGTTCGGCCAGAAAACCGAGTGGTTCAGGTGGCCGCCGAGGTGGAACGCGAGGTTCTTCTCGAGTCCGTTGATCGTGCCGAAGGACTCCTTCTCGCGCGCCTCGGCCATCTGGTCGAGTGCGGTGTTCGCGCCGGCGACGTAGGCGGCGTGGTGCTTGCTGTGGTGCAGTTCCATGATCTGACCGGAGATGAACGGCTCCAGCGCCGCGTAGTCGTACGGCAGTTCCGGCAGTGAGTATGGGGCCATCAGGGCCCTCCTTCGCCATTCGATTCGAACCGTGGTGGGTGCTTCCCGCGGACATTCCGCGGCCCGGGCCGACGATATACCTGCTTCAGAACAAGGTCTTCGGCGCATCAGGCGGCGTTGGGTCACCCCCAGGAAGGCAACCAGGTCCGTGCGGTCAGGTCCTCCGGGGTGATCGAGTCACCGGTCAGCACCGGCCACAGCCAGATGAAGTTCGCCACCACCAACCCCACGTAGAGCGCGACGATGCCGATCGACAGGAACCGGCGCTCGACGCCGACCCTGGCCCGGCCGAGAATCTCGCCGAGGACCAGCGATATAGCGATGACCAGGAACGGCGCGAGCGGTGTCACGTAGAAGAAGTACATCTGCCGGTTCAGGTTGAAGAACCAGGGCAGATATCCGGCGCCGTAACCGACCAGGACGGCCGCGTAGCGCCAGTCGAGTCGGGCGACCATCCGCCAGAGTGCCCAACCGGCGACGAACAGCGAAATCCACCAGAGCGCAGGCGTTCCCATCAGGAAAATACGATTCACGCAGTCCGTCCGGCCCGGTCCGCAACCCGATGGCGTCTGGTCGACGTAGTAGAGCACCGGCCTGGTGCCGATCGGCCAGGTCCAGGGCTTGGATTCCCATGGGTGCCGCTGGGCGGCGGCCGTCGGAGTGAGGAGCGTGGAGTGGAAGTCGAGCATCTTCCAGGTCCACTGCCACAGCGAGTTGCGCCAAAGATTCGCCAGGCCGTACCAGATGCTGCTTCCGTGCCAGTCGGCCTTGTTGCTCGGATCACCCAACAGCAGGTGTCGCGGCCAGGCGTCCTCCGAGAAGAACCAGGCCCACCATGACCCGATGTAGACCGCCATCGGGATGACGGCGAGCGACCACAGCGAGGGGAACAGATCGCGCCGGACGACGGACAACACGGGGCGCCGCAGGCCGACTTCGCGACGGGCAGTGATGTCCCAGATCACGGCCAGCACGCCGAAAGCCGCGATCCAGTAGACGCCCGAGTACTTGATGGCGGTGGTCAGACCCATCAGCACCCCGCAGCCGAACCGCCACCAGCGGGCGCCCAGCGCCGGCCCGGCCAGGTGTCCCCACCAGGGCCACGAGGGCAGTCGGCGTTTCAGCGCGGACACTCCGGGTAGGAAATCTTCCGGGAGAACTGTCCCGGATGGGGATCCCCGCCAGGCCGCAAGTCGGCCTCTGACCTGATCCCGGTCAGCGATCAGGCAGGCGAAGGCGCCCAGGATGAACACTTCCTGGAACACGTCGAGCAGCGCGGTCCTGGCCTGGACATGGCTGACGCCGTCACAGATGATCAGCACCCCGCCGATCGCCCCCAGCAGGGTCGACCTCGTCATCCGGCGGACCACCCGGATGGTCAGCAGTACGACGATCGTGCCGGCGATCACCGAGGCAAACCGCCAGCCGGTGGGGGTGTAACCGTGAAGCATTTCGCCGAGGCCGATCAACTGTTTGCCCAGTGGCGGGTGGACGACCACGCCGTACGCCTGGTTGTCCTCGACACCGGAGTTGCGAATGACCTCCGCCGCCTGCAATGCGTAGTACTTCTCGTCGAACAGGGGCGTCCCGTGGTCGGTGGCCTGGCCGACGTTCCAATACCGCACCGCATACCCGATGACCGTCAGCAGCACGGTGACGAACCAGCCGCGGGCCCGGTCGCCCGGCATCGGCGAGGTCCGGCGGTGTGACGGAGTCACCGGCCGTTCGACCCCGGGAACCTGCCCGATTGCAACCACTCCGGTGGCCGGGTCCGGCCTGGTGGAGCAGGGATCCGCATCGTCGGATGCCGGCAGGCTCGGGCCGCGGAGGCCCGAGCCGGGGTCGCTCAGTTTCCCCGAACGGGCTGACTTGCCGATCTCCGCCGCGGCATCGAGACTGCCGAGCCGGCCGTCCCGTTCGCCGTGGGCGTCGGCGGGAGCGTCGACGGTGGGCGGGGCGGTCATGTGATCGATCGTAGGGTGATGCCATGACAGCCGACGGCGGCCGCGGCCGACTGGTCCTGGCGGGCACCCCGCTCGGCCGGGTGTCCGATGCCTCGGCCGGGCTGGCCGCCGCCCTCGCCGGCGCCGATGTGATCGCTGCCGAGGACACCCGCCGACTCCACCGGTTGGCCGCGGATCTCGGGATCCAGCTGTCCGGAACCGTGGTCTCGTATTACGAAGCCGTCGAATCGGCGAAGATCCCGGGCCTGCTCGACCGGATCCGGGCCGGCGCCGAAGTGGTACTCGTCACCGACGCCGGGATGCCGTCGGTGTCCGACCCCGGGTACCGGCTGGTAGCGGCGGCGGCGGCCGCCGGATTGCCGGTGACATCGGTGCCCGGCCCGAGCGCTGTGATCACCGCCCTCGCGCTGTCCGGGCTGCCGTCCGACCGGTTCTGCTTCGAGGGCTTCCTGCCGCGGAAGTCCGGTGAACGGGCCACGGCGCTGGCCGCGCTGGCAGCCGAGAGCCGGACCATGGTCTTCTTCGAATCCGTGCACCGGATCGGCGACACGCTCCGGGCGATGATCGAGATCTTCGGCGCCGACCGGCCCGCCGCGATGTGCCGCGAGCTGACAAAGACCTACGAAGAGGTCCGCCGGGGCACGCTCGAGCAGATCATCGAATCCGCTGACGGAGCCCGCGGCGAGATCACCCTGGTCATCGGTGGTGCCACCGGATCCGCCGGTCCGCCGGACGACGCCGACCTGGCCGCCGCCGTCGGAGAACTGGTCGAGCGGGGCGAAACCCGCCGGGACGCGGTCGACGCAGTCGCCGCCAGGTTCGGGCTGCCCCGTCGGACGGTCTACGCGATCGGCCACCGCGGGCCGGCGCCCATCGCCAACTCCCGCCGCAAGCCGCTCCCCACGAAATGAGTCCCGACATGAACGACATCGCCCCCGCCGCCGGCCCCGTTCCCGATGCCGGACCTCCGGCCGACCGGCCCGAGCTCAAGGCCCGGATTCGGGCCGACCTGACGGCCGCGATGAAAGCCCGCGACCCGTTGACCCTGGGAACGCTCCGGATGGCGCTCGCCGCAATCCAGAAGGAAGAGGTGGCCGGGGACGCCGCGCGCGAGCTGACCGATGCCGAAGTCCTTGCGGCCCTGGCGCGTGAAGTGAAGAAGCGCAAGGAGTCCGCCGAGGCGTTCGACGGCGCCGGGCGGACCGAATTGGCCGATAAGGAACGTGCCGAGTCCGCGGTGCTGACGGCCTACCTGCCGAGCCAGCTGTCCGGGGCCGAGCTGACCGCGCTCGTCGACGAGGCCGTCCAGGAGGCCGGCGCCGTCTCGGGATCCGCGCCGACGATGAAGCAACTGGGTGGACTGATCAAGTCGGTGCAGACCAAGGCCGCCGGTCGGGCTGACGGCGCCAGGATCGCCGCGGCCGTCAGGTCGGCCCTGACCTGATCTGCCTGAGTTGATCGCCCCGGCTGTTGCCCTCCGTCATGCGTGCGCAAGGCTGGAGGTTCCAGCCGCCGACCTGCAGGAGGGCACCATGTCCGACGACATCACCACCACCCCCGCCGCAGCGACCGCCGACATCGGCGTCACCGGCCTGGCGGTGATGGGGTCCAACCTCGCGCGCAACTTCGCCAGAAACGGTTTCGCGACCGCCATCCACAACCGGACCAACGCCAAAACCGTTGCGCTGCTGCGTGAGCATGGCTCTGACGGCACCTTCGTCGGCTCCGAATCGCCGGCCGCTTTCGTCGCGTCCCTCAAGACCCCGCGCAAGGTGATCATCATGGTCAAGGCCGGCGGGCCCACCGATGCCGTGATCACCGAACTCGCCGAGTTGCTCGAGCCGGGAGACATCCTGATCGACGGCGGCAATGCCAAGTTCGAGGACACCCGGCGGCGTGAGGCAACGCTCAAGGAGAAGGGAATCCACTTCGTCGGCTGCGGTATTTCCGGCGGCGAAGAGGGCGCGCTGAATGGTCCGTCGATCATGCCCGGCGGTTCGGCGCAGGCCTATCAGTCGCTGGGGCCGATCCTGGAAAAGATCTCGGCTCATGTCGATGGCGCCCCGTGCTGCACGCATATCGGCGAGGACGGAGCCGGCCATTTCGTCAAGATGGTGCACAACGGCATCGAATACGCCGACATGCAGCTGATTGCCGAGGCGTACGACCTGTTGCGGCGCGGAGCCGGCCGGTCTCCCGCCGAGATCGCGGATATCTTCGCCGAGTGGAATGCCGGCGAACTGGATTCATTCCTGATCGAGATCACCGCACAGGTACTTCGTCAGGTCGATGCCGAGACCGGAAAGCCGTTCGTGGACATCGTGGTGGACGCCGCCGGCATGAAGGGCACCGGCGCCTGGACCGTGCAGACCGCGCTCGACCTCGGAGTTCCGGTATCCGGCATCGCGGAGGCGGTCTTCGCCAGGGGACTGTCTTCGGCGGCGAAACAGCGGGCGGCGGCGCGGGACCTTCCCGGTCCCGATAGCGGTTGGGAGATCAAGGATCAGGCGGTGTTCATCGAGGACGTCCGCCGCGCCCTCTACGCCTCCAAGATCGTCGCCTATGCGCAGGGCCTTGACGAGATCGTTGCCGGGGCAACGGAATACGGCTGGGATATTGATCTCGGCGCTGTCGCCCGGATCTGGCGCGGCGGCTGCATCATCCGGGCCGCTTTCCTCAACCGGATCACCGAGGCCTACGACGGCAAGGCAGAGCGCCCCGCCTCGTTGTTGTTCGCGCCCTACTTCACCGCGGCAGTCGCCGGGGTGCAGGACTCCTGGCGCCGAGTGGTCGCCGGCGCGGCCCAGTCCGGCCTGCCCACGCCGGGTTTTGCCGCAGCCCTGTCCTACTACGACGGCCTGCGCTCGGAGCGACTGCC
>JBBRDH010000023.1:0-46700 GCA_038204125.1 Mycobacteriales bacterium | reverse complement strand
CAGGGCATCTGGCAGGTCAACGAGGCGACCACTCTCAAGGGAGCGAAGATCGGCGTCGCCAAACTGCCCAAGATCGGATCGAAGGAGGGCGTCTGGGGCAACTCGCACCAATTCGTCCTCCCGGTCACCACCTCCAGCGACGCCAACAAGACCGATGCGGCCCGCTACTTCATCAACTGGTTCACCTCGCACGGCGCCGACTGGGCCAAGAGCGCCAAGGTTCCGGCGGCCAAGGAGCAGGCGGCCGGCTCCGCGTTCAAGGCGCTGACCAATCTGGTGCCGTTCGCCGAAGAGGTTCCTGCGGTTCACTTCCCGCCGTCGGTCGCCGGAATCGGCGATGCGCTGGCAAAGGTCTACGACGCCGTCAACGCGGCCGTTCTGATGACAAAAGATCCGGCGGCGGCGTTGGGCGACTCGGCCAAGATCGCCGACGGGATTCTGGCCAGCAACAAGAAGCGGTTCGGCTGATTCCGGTGGCCAATCCGGTCACCACCACCGTCGACACGAAGGTTCCAGGCTCGGCACCCGAGCCCGCACCGCCGAAGGTGCGGGCCCGGCGGGTGGGCTGGGCAGGTACCCCTTACCTGTTCCTCACGCCGTTCGCCGTATTGTTTCTGGGGTTCGTCCTGGTGCCGGCCGTCTACGGCATCTACATCAGCCTGCGGGATTACAGCTTCACCCTGCCGAATCAGCCGTTCGTCGGCTTCCAGAATTACATCGATCTGTTCACGCCCGGCAGTCGGGACTTCGACAATTTCTGGCAGAGCATGGCCGCGAGCGGCCTGTTCACCCTGATCAGCGTTCCGTTCCTGATCGCCTGCCCCCTGGGTATCGCGCTGCTGCTCAACAAGGCGTTCCCGGGGCGGACATTCTTCCGGGCCGTCTTCTTCGCCCCGTACGTCCTGGGCGTGGCCGTGGTGGGGGTGCTCTTCCGGTTCCTGCTCGATCCGACTATCGGCATGGTCAACTTCTACCTGCACAAACTGGGCATCGACACCGTCATTCCGTGGACCACCCAACTACCCTGGGCCTGGATCTCGCTGGTCGCGATGACGGTGTGGTGGACGCTCGGGTTCAACGCGATCATTTATCTGGCCGGTCTGCAGGACATCGATCCGACCCTCTACGAGGCCGGTCGGGTGGACGGGGCCAGCAAGTGGCAGCAGTTCCGATTCATCACCATGCCGGGTCTGCGGCCGGTCATTCTCTTCGTCCTCACGGTCACCATCCTGGCATCGGCCAACATGTTCGGTCAGGCCTACCTGGTGACGCAGGGTGCACCGGACAATGCGACCAGAACGGCGCTCATGTACATCGCCCAGACCGGGTTGGCTGAATATCGACAGGGTATGGCCGCCGCAATGTCCTATGTCCTGGCGCTGGTGCTCGTGGCTATTTCCATCATCAATTTCCGCCTCTTCCGCTCCAAGGAGGAGTCGTGATGGCCACGCCGGTCGACACCGCACCACCCGCTGTGCGGAACCGCCCGGAGCGCCCGCCGGGCGGCGGCAGCAGGGTCGCCCGTATCGTCCTCTTCTGGATCGTGATGCTGGTCCTGGCGGTGATCTTCCTCGCCCCGCTGCTGTGGATGCTCTCCACCTCGTTCAAGACTCCCGAGGAGTCGACAAGTCTTCCCCTCACCTGGTTCCCGGCGCACCTCGACACGACCGCCTACAAGGATCTGCTGGCGCCCGGATCGGCCACCCCGGTGCTCCGCTGGTTCGCCAACAGCCTGATCGCCGCAGCCGCCAACGCGGTCCTTGTGGTGGCGGTCGACGCACTCGCCGCATATGCGCTCGCGCGCATGGAGTTCTTCGGGAAGCGGCTGATATTCGGCGGCGTGATCGGCACGATCTTCGTGCCCGGATTCGTCTTCCTCATCCCGAACTTCCTGATCGTGTATCAACTCGGGTGGTTGGACAGCCTGCTGGCGATCATCGTCCCGAGCGCGGGCGGTGCCTTCGGGGTGTTCTTCCTCAGACAGTTCTTCCTCGGGCTACCCCGGGAACTGGAGGAGGCCGCCGAGATAGACGGTGCCAATCAGTGGAAGATCTTCTACAAGGTCGTTCTTCCGCTCTCCCGACCGGCGCTGGCCACTCTTGCGGTACTTACTTTCCTGACCAACTGGAACGACTTCCTCTGGCCGGTCTATGTGCTGTTCAGCCCGGAGAACCTGACCCTGCCTGCCGGCCTTTCCACGTTGCAGGGGGCGGCCAGGGCAAACTATCCGCTGCTGATGGCGGGCGCCGTCATCGCCAGCGTTCCCGTGCTCATTCTCTTCATCGCGGCGCAGCGGCAGATTGTCACCAGCGTTGCCCGCAGCGGACTGAAAGGATGAGTGGCACCCATCCTCAGGTCGGACGGTCGGCGGCAGCCGTTCTGTTGCTGACCCTGTCGATCGCCGGTTGTGCCGGCGGAGCTGGGACATCTGCTCCGCCCCCCTCCGTCGCCGATTCGAAGTCGGCGGTGGCGGACAGCTCATCTCCGTTGTCGGGCAGCGGATCCTCGACCGCATCCGGCTCATCGAATGCCTCCACGCCGGCTGGTCAATTCCGCAATCCCGTGGTGGACAAGAACATGCCGGACCCAGGTCTGTTGTCGGCCGGGGGGAAGTTCTACCTGTACTCCACCGAAGGTGCCGGGGCGAACGTCCAAACTGCCACCTCGGACGACTTGGCGCACTGGACTGTCGGGGCCGATGCATTGCCCGCGGTGGGACCCTGGGCCGAACCCGGCAAGACCTGGGCCCCGGAAGTCGCTGCGGTGAGCGGGAAGTATGTCATGTTCTACACCGCATCGGACAAGGCATCCGGGAAGCAGTGCATCGGCCGGGCAGAATCCCGGGTCCCCGGTGGCCCATTCGTCGACAGGAACACCCGGGCGTTGATCTGCCAGGAGAATCTGGGCGGCTCGATCGATCCCAGCCCTCTGGTGGTCGACGGAAAGGTCTACCTGTACTGGAAGAATGACGGAAACTGCTGCGGACTGAAGGTCAGCCTCTGGGGTCAACCGATGGATCCGGGGGCGGCAAACCTCACCGGAAAGCCGATCCCGTTGCTGTCCAATACGCAATCCTGGCAGGGCAATCTGGTAGAGGCGCCGGAGATGGTGCCGCACGGCGGCCGGTTCTATCTCTTTTACGCTGCCAACGACTATGCCTCGACGTCCTACGCCGAGGGGTACGCACTGTGCTCGTCTCCGATTGGCCCCTGCAAGGACTCACCGAATCCGGTACTGAGGTCCAACGCCGCAGCCGCGGGGCCGGGTCATGCATTCATCCTCACCGTCAAGGGTAAGACCTGGATCCTCTATCACGCCTGGTCACCGGACGCCGTCGGATCCGAGATCCCGGGACGTCAACTCTGGCTGGATCCACTGAGCTGGCAAAACTCCGGCCCAACCGTTCCCGGCCCGAATCCAGACCCGCAACCGATGCCGGCAGTCGGGTGAATGCGGCGGTCGACTTCGAGCGCAGCCGGACATTGATCGCACGCCGGGTTCGTAGTGTTCGATGGAAGGCATGACCGCACCGGAACCGGAAGAGACGCATGACATCGCCGACACCCAAATGTTCCGCCGCTTCGCCGCGAAGGAGGCGAACTCAGTGGCCCAGGCGGCGACATCGCGTGCCGCCTGGATCTGGGGCGGGGTCGCCGTGCTGCTGATCATCGTCCTGGTGCTGTGGATCCTGCTCGTTCGCTGACCGCACATCGTGATCGGGACGGACGTTCAGGGTCGGCATCCTCGGACCAGGAACGCGGCCGTCAGGAACGAATGCCGGGGAGCACCCTGGTGTGCTCCGCGCGTACGGCCTTGAGTTCACCTGGGTTCAGGTGCAGCAGAGTCAGGATGGTGGGTGCGATCTGGGTCGTGCCGACGGCTCGATTCACGGTCACCCCGCGGGCTACGCCAGGGCCGACAACCAGAAGCGGGACATTACGATCCTGCGGGTCGGTGCCGCCGTGCTCGGCGATCTTCTTCTTCCCGCCGGTGTAGACGACGCCGTGGGTGACGATGCCCACGATGTCGGGGTGCCTGGTTTCGGTGACGCTCACGCCGAAGTAGGAGGCTGCAGCAGGCCCCGCGTACACGGCCCGAAGACCCGACTGCGGGAGAGTTTTCGGATTCCCGTTGATGTCGTTGCCCACCCCGGGATGGCCCAGAAGGTAGCCGCGCACGAATGCGTTCGCTGCGGCGCCGCGGTCGGACAGCCACATCAGCATGATGTCGTCGTCGACGGCGAACGCGACGAGATCGGCAGCCTTGGGATGCATCGCCCGCCAGCCATTGTTGATGGCGTCGATGATCGGTCCGTCGGGGATCCGGCTGAGTGTGGCCGGATCGGTCGGGGACTGTGCGTGCTTTGCCGACAGCACGATGGTGGTGTCACCGCCGTGTCCCTGGACATACAGCTCGGTGGTGATGGCGCCGACGGAGGCGTCGATGAAATCGAGCGCGCGGGTCAGCAGCGGCCCCGGCACCCTGCCGCCCGACAGGTACCCGCCGGTGAGACCGTTTGAGGTGGGCAGCTTCTCGGCCGTGGACACCGTCTGGAAATTCAGCCCCAGCAACGCCGGCATACCCACCCGGTGGCTGCGGCCGTGGTCGTAGCCGTCGATCTCGTTGAGCACGGCCGCGACCTTGTAGCTGTCATATTGGGCGGTGGCCGCATTGTCATTGGTCCAGTCCTGACCTGCGCCGAAACCGATCGCGTCGCTGTTGATCTCCGGGGTGAACAGGTCGTCGACGCCGCGGCCGCTCGGGCCGTTCAGGATTTCGTAGGCGGGATGCTTGTCGGACCACGCCGTCCGCTTTCCGTGCGCGGCGATGACGTCGAACACGGTGTTCACTTTCAAATAGGAATGCGGGTACACCGGCCTGCAGGTCTTCGGATCCACCGGCAATTTAGCCGGGTCGATCAGCCGCCGCGGTGATCCGGTCATCTTCAGAATGCTCGATGGCAGTCCCGGCAGCCCCTGACCGGCGTCGATGGAGGCCGGGTCACGGTCCAGACCCTCCGTATAGGCGACTTCGGCGCCCGCCGTTGCACCTTTGCAGGTCGTGGTCCCGGCCGGCAGCAGGGCGCGATTGAAGCTGTCGTCGTAGTAAACGCCGGTGGTTTTCGGATTGCCACCGGTGACCTGGGCAATCAAGCCGGGGAACGAGTCGGAGGGTATCGGGGTCATCGCGTGCGTGTAGTGGGTACCTCCCCGGACCAGTGCAGCCAGGGTCGACGCCGGATGTACTGCGGCGTACCAGGTCAGATCCGACTCGTGCATGCCGTCGACCGAGATGAGAAGCACGTGCCCCGCGGTCCTCGGGTGATCCTCCCGCTCGCCTGCGTTCGCCGGAGCGGACACGGTCATGGCCACGGCGGTCGCCAGCGCTGCGCCCAGGACCGCCCGGCGCCGATGTATGAACATTGATTTCCTTCCCTGGCGGGCCGGATCTCGGCGCGGCAGGTGTTTTCTACCGCGTGTGGGTGCCCAACAGGCAAATAGGAGATGAAGACCGGATGTCCTCAGGTGGCAACACCATCGAAGTTGTGGGATTCGGGTGGTTTGTCCGAGTCGGTCAGGGCAGACCACTTTCTGTTGCTAATTGAGGAAGTCTGCCGTTCACCTACCGGCCATTAGCGGTTTGTCCTCCCACCCTGCCGCCAATCACGCGTTTGCGAAGACTTAGACTTCGCGCGATCGACCGTGGCCGTCCGAAGGGGTTCTTCTGGTGTGAGCGAGACAAGATCGGCCCTGACGGACGCCGCCGCTGACCAGCGGGGGGCACCGGTTCGACCGGATAGCCCAGGATCTGCTCGACACCTGGCCCCGGTGGCAATCTCGGGAATCGGGCTGGCGAAGTCGTTCGGACAGATCGAGGCGGTGGCAGGGATCAATTTGACCGTGGCCGCCGGTGAGGTGCACGGTCTGGTCGGGCCGAACGGTGCCGGCAAGTCGACCGTGATGGCGATGCTCCTCGGCCTGGTCGAGCCAGACGTCGGCGAGTTGACCGTGCTCGGCCGGGATCGGGCGAGGGTGGAGCGCGGCTGGCTCGATGGGGTCGCCGGGTTCATCGGCACGCCGGCCTTCTATCCCTATCTCAGTGGCCGCCGCAACCTCGAGCACCTTGTCCGGCTGGACGGGACTGAGGCGTTCGACCGGATCGATAGTGCATTGACGACAGCGGGTATCGGCGACGCGGCCGGGCGGAAGGTCCGCGGATATTCGTTGGGTATGCGGCAACGACTGGCGTTGGCCGCGGCGCTCGTCCGGGCACCTGAAGTGTTGATCCTGGACGAACCGGCCAATGGCCTTGACCCAGCCGCCGCCCGCGAGCTGCGCATCCTGATCCGCGGGCTCGCCGCTGCGGGCACCACAGTCCTGCTGAGCAGCCACGACATGGCGGCGATGGATGAGATGTGTGACGCCATCACCGTGTTGCGCTCAGGCCGCACCGTTTTCGAGGGCTCCGTAGAGGAGATGCGGACTGTCGCACCGGCGGCGTCCCATCTGTTGTCCACCAGCGACGACGAGGCGGCGGGCCGTCTGGCGGCGGGCGTGCCGGGGGTTCGCGTGAAGATGGTGCCCGGTGGTTTGGAGGTCGTTGCCGGTCAGCCGGAACTCGATCACCTGGTGATCGGACTCGGGGCGGCCGATATCGCGGTTCGAAGCCTTCGATTGAAAAGAACGGCGCTCGAATCCCTGTTCTTCCGGCTGACCGAATCAGGCGATTCCGTTGAGCCGGTGAAGTCGGCGATCGACCCCACCGACCGGACCGGTGTTCATAGAATTGCGCCACTACCGGCCCGTGGACCCGTGCGGTCCACCGTCGCGGTGTGGTCAGGGGAATTGCTCAAACTGGCAGCGCATGGATGGACCCGGGTTGCCCTGGGCCTGTGCCTCCTCGGCCCCTTCCTGGCCGTGGTGGCGTTGCATGCGCAGAGTTCCGTCCCCCAGGACACTCTTTTCGGGAGATGGGTGCATGAATCGGGCTTTGCGTTGCCGTTGGTCATCCTGGCCTTCAGCGGGCAGTGGGTTCTGCCGGCGCTGGCCGCGCTGGTGGCCGGCAATGTGTTTGCGGCTGAGGACCACCATGGCACCTGGAAGACGCTGCTGACCCGGTCCTGTAGCCGCAGCCAGATCTTCGTCGGCAAGATCCTTGCCGCGGTCAGCTGGTCCGTCGTGGTGGTGGTTGTGCTTGGGGCGTCGAGCGTTTCGGCCGGCCTGCTGATGGGGCGGCAGCCACTGGTCGATCTGTCCGGAGTGCCGCAGCCGGCCGGCCGGGCGCTTGCACTGGTGGCGCTGAGTTGGGTCAGCGCCCTCCCGCCGACGCTCGGTTTCACCGCCGTGGCCGCCTGCCTGTCGGTGCTGTTCCGGCGGAGCATCGTCGGCATCGGCGGCCCGGTGCTGCTGGGTCTGTTGATGGCGCTGCTCGGTCTGGTCGACGGACCTGCCCTGGCCCGCCTGCTGATGCTCAGCACGGGTTTCGACGCATGGCACGGATTGTGGGTCGATCCGGAGTTCACCGGTCCGCTGGCGGTCAGTTCAGCGGTCAGCGCCATCTGGTTCGTCATCCCCATCGCAGTCGTCTATGTGGTCTTCCTGCGCCGTCCGGTGTCGGTGAACTGATTTGGCCGGCGAACTCACATGAGAAGAATTCGTTCGGCGGGGCGCCCGACATGGAGGATGGGAGTGCTGACCGCATTGATGCTGGTTTCCGGCTGCAGCCAGAGCGCGATCACCGACTCCCGCGTGCAGAAATCGGTCGGGGCAACCTTCGCAAATCTCTGGGTGCTTCAACAGCTCGACCAGGGGCATCCACACCCTCCGGTGGATGCCCTCCGGTCCGACGCTTCGTGCCACCGCGCCGATCCTGCCCAGCCGGCCGCGGGCGCGGCTGCCGATTGGGTCTGTTCGATCTCCTGGCTGGTCGACGGACCCGGCACGCCGGCCACCGCCCTGTACAACCTGGACGTGATGCCCAACGGTTGCTACACCGCAGATGGCGATGGCCCGTCATCGTTGAACGGGTCGGCGAGCCTGCAGACCGAATCAGGCCCAAAAATCAATCCGTTGTTCCGCTTCGACGGATGTTTCGACCTCCGGTGAGAGTCGCGACAGGGAACCGAAGTTGTTCTCCAGCAGCGGGCTTCACGCCCCCGACCAAGAAGTGTCATCCGCTTCGGGTCTTCCATTCACTTCACCGCCCACTTCCTGACATGTCATTTTCATAGTTTTGACATGGCCTTCGCATGGTCGCGACGGTCACCGCTCGAGTCGAAGGAGAAGTCATGAAAGTCAGCACGAACACAGCCGGGACCGCCCGGTTTCGCCGTCTCCGAAGGCTGATGGGCGGTTCGCTGACCGCCTGTCTTCTGGTCGGAGCGGCCGGGATAGCCGTGGCTGCCGGCGCCGGCGGCGGTTTCGGCACCGCCCGCGTGGACGGCTCGCAGACCGCGAAGGGTGTGTTGTTGCCGACCAATCAGTGGGTGACGCCGGTCGGCGACCGCATCCTGGTCAACAACGGTCGTTTACTGTCCAGTTCTATCCGGCCCGACGGTATGACCATGGCCGCCATCGCCTGGAAGGAATTCACCGGCTTTCTCACCATCCTCGATGTGAAGTCCGGCAGGATCCTGCAGCAGGTCGGGACGGGCAGCAAGACCGACCCGAGGTTGGGATCGGGGGTGGCCGCCGGCGCAGTCGGCACCGACGGCCCGCTCTATTCGGCGGACGGTAAGAGCATGTTCTTCCCGATGGCGGATCGAATTCTCAAGTTCGCCGTTCGCTCGGACGGCACGGTCGCCCCGGGACCGGCCACCATCGCCTTGCCGATCGTCTCACTGCCCGGCGGGATCAGCGCCGCACTGCCGGCGGGTATGGCGGAGTCCGCTGACCACAGCAAGATCTACGTCGCCCTGAACGGCGCGAACACCCTCGGCGTGGTCAGTCTGGCCACCAACAAATTGATCGCTCAGACAGCTGTGGGCAATGCGCCCCGACAGGTCGTCCTGGTCGGCGAGGAAGCTTTCGTCTCGAACGAAGCGGGCCGGCCCGCCACCGCCAAGGATTTCACCAATCTGTCGGACAACACCCCGGTCGTGGCCGACCGTTCGACCGGCGGCGCGATCAGCGGCACCGTGTCGGTGGTGAACCTGAAGACCGGCAAACAAAGCAGGAGCATTCCGGTAGGGCTTCAGCCGACTGCCGAATATCTTGCCGCCGATGGCACCCTGATGGTCGCCAACTCCAACGACGACAGTTTCTCGATGATCGACACGAAGACCAAGACCGTTGTCCAGACGGTGAATGTCAATCCGCTGCCGGGTTCGACCGTCGGCAGCGGGCCGAATGCCATCACCATGCCGTCACCCGGCCAGATCCTGGTGAGCATCGGGCGTGACAATGCGCTTGCCGCGTTCGCCTACAACGGTCCGAAGCGGCCGGTGCAGTACGAAGGTCTGTTGCCCACGGACTGGTACCCGGTGAACGTGGCCATGGACAAGCCGCTCGGCAAACTGGTCGTCACCAACGACAAGGGCATCGGGAGCCGCGGGCCCAAATCCACGATCATTCAAGGGCCGGTCACAATTCCGGCCACCGGGCACAACACGTACGACGACACCGGTTCGGTGACGACCTTCCGGCCACCAAATCTTGCGCAGCTGGCCGGATACACCCATGCGGTATTCGTGAACAACGACTGGGAGCGGCTGCTGGCCCAGACGCCATTGGCCCGCCGCGGCGGATCGGCACCGACCGCCATCCCGGCGCAGCTCGGCCTGCCGTCGACCATCAAGCACGTTTTCCTGGTGGTCAAGGAGAACCGCACGTACGACCAGGTTCTCGGTGATATCGGCAAGGGCAACAGCGATCCGACGCTTACCCAGTTCGGGGCCAGTACCACCCCCAACCAGCATGCACTGGCGAATCAGTTCTCCCTTTTCGACAACTTCTACGATGAGGGCACCCTGTCCGCCGATGGACACAACTGGCTCATGCAGGCCAATGCCAATGACTACATCGAGAAGGAATTCGGAGCGTTCTTCCGCAGCTATCCCGCGCAGGGCGGCGACGCCCTCGCCTATCAACGGGACGGTTTCCTGTGGAATGCCGCCCAGAACGCCGTCAATCCCGCGACCGGATCTCACAACACGGTCCGCGACTACGGCGAGTACGCCAACTTCCAGACGCTCCCGGAGACCGGCGCGCCGACGTGGCAGCAGTGGTACCAGAGTTCACGCATTCTGGAGGGAAAGGCCACCGGTCCGCTGCCGGTCAAGACCGGCCAGTACCCGACCTACTCGGACATCCCCTCGCTCAACAAGATCATCGACAAGGCTTACCCCAAAGTCAATACCGATATTCCGGACCAGTACCGCGCCGACATCTGGAAGCAGAGCTTCGACAAGCAGTTGGCGACCAGTAGCGTGCCGAATCTGAGCATGCTGTGGGTGATGGATGACCACACTGCCGGCCTGAGCGGCAACGTGCCCTATCCAAGCGCGATGGTGGCCGACAACGACCTCGCGGTCGGACGCATCATCTCCGACATCTCGCACAGCAACATCTGGTCGTCGTCAGCCGTTTTCGTCGTCGAAGACGATCCGCAGAACGGTGCTGACCACGTGGACGGACATCGGAGCATCGCCTTCATCGCGAGCCCGTACGCCAAGCGGGGCGCTGTCAACAGCACCTACTACAGCCAGCTCAACATGGTGAAGACCATCGAGCAGATCCTCGGGGTGCCCCCGATGAATCAGGAGGACCGGGCAGCGGTACCGATGAGCGACGCCTTCACCGACCATCCCAATTTCGCGCCGTTCAAGACGTTGCCCAATCAGATCCCGCTGACCTACGGACTGTCGAAGCCTGTGAGATCTGCCGCAATCGCATCAGCCGCGGGCAAAGCAGCCCAGAGCCCAGCGAAGGCGGCCGATTCGATACCAAAGGTCCCAGCGGCGGCGCGCTCACTGGTCGAGCAGTGGAAGCTGTGGAGCGCCAAGCAGCACTTCGGCGGACCGCGACCGGCCCAGGACGCGGCCAACCCGGCACAGCTCAACCGGCTCGACTGGTACACCGTGACCAATTGGGCCAAGCCATATCCGGGTGATGAGAAGCTCTTTGCACCAGCCGACGTGCCCGGCGCATACGGACCCTCGGGCGAACTGGGCTGACCTGTAGCGGGTTACCCGGGTCCTGGCTGAGAGGCGAACAGAGCTGAAGCAGGAGCAAAGGCCCAGCCGGCGTCGAATCACGTCGGCTGGGCCGCTGCCGTACCGCCGCCTCGGTCAAGCCTTGAGCCACTGAATCGGGAAAACTGCCGGGCGACTGGCACGATGGGTTTCATGACCGAGCGATCCAAGAAGACCGGTCGGCGGCTCACCGCGGTTCCGGACCTGCCCACCGACCGACCGGAGGTCGAAACAGCGCGATTGCAGTTGGTAGGCCCGGGCCCGGGCGCGGAGTCGGTGCTCGACGCCCGGCGGGGCATGCCTGGGGAGTTGCTGCCGGGGATGCTGGCCGGCTGGCGTGCGCTACTGCACCGCGGAACAACACCGCTGGACGCCGAAGTATCGGGCTACGAGTTCCTGGCGATGTTCCGCGACGCGGCGTCCGGGCAGGACACCGTCGGCCCACTGGTTGCGCTGCTGGCCGACGCGGAGCAGACCCGGTCGCGGGAGGCTCTGGCCATGGCCCGGGTGCTGGCGCAGATCGGCCCCGATTCGGTGCGCTCAGCGGCGGCGAAATCGGCGCACCGGCTCGCGACTGCGGGGCTGCGGGACATGCCGTGGGTCGCGCTACTCGGAAAGCCCCAATGGTTGCGTTCCTTCGGGTTCGCCGATCCGGCGGGCGGTCAGCAGACGATCGCTGTCGAGTTCGGCTACGGGAAGAAGAAGCACGCCGTTGCCGTCCTCATCGACCACCGACTGGGCGGTGGCGTCAAGGACTGTTGGCTCACCGCGGATCCGGCCCGGCTGTCTGCGCAGATGCGGCACGGAGTCACCGGCCATGGACTGCAATTCCACGACTACACCGCCGCTGCGGCGGCGACTATTCTCGGTGCCGCCCTTGCTGCGCCGCCCTGCCCTGCCGCCGCTGACCAGATCGAAACGGTGGGCACGTTTCTACCCCTGCTGCGCAACAGGTTCCCGCTCATTCCCACTGATTCGCAGGCGATGGTTCCGGCGCCCAGCAGTGGACCCGTCGGAAGTGTCCGACCACCAACAGCCAAACCCCTGGGGCACGCGTCGCCCATCCACCGCCTGAAGGTCACTCTCGACGGTTCCAAACCGCCGATCTGGCGGCGCCTCGAGGTGCCGTCCTCGGTCACCCTCGACCGGTTGCACGAAATTCTGCTGACCGCCTTCGAATGGTCAGGCGGCCATCCTTGGGTGTTCGAAACCCCCGACGGCGAATTCGGCGACGCCGATCCTGAGACGGACATTCGCAGCGCGAAGCAGATGCAGTTGGGGACCGTTGCCTCTGCCGTCGGGTCGAAGCTGACCTACACCTACGACTTCGGTGACGACTGGCGCCATGTCATCGTGGTCGAAGCGATCGCGGCCGGGTTGACGGGCCAGAAGTATCCACGGTGCACGGCGGGCCGAAAGGCCGCTCCGCCGGAAGGGAGCGGCGGGATCTGGGGATATCTCGCGCTCTGCGGGATCCTCGCTGATCCAGCGCACCCGGAACATCTCGAGCGGCTCGAATGGCTCGGCCTCGAATCCGCCGCGGACTTCGATCGCGACCAATTCGACATGAAGGAATTGAACACACTGCTGCAGCATTAGGTCTGCCACTCCCGGTGGCGCAGTCGTCCGGCACCACCGACCGAGATGCCGACAGGGGGTTGCCGATGGTCAAATTGAACGACAACGTCGTTGGGGAACTCACCCCGGCACGCCGGGCAGATCTGGATTCGGTGCTCTCGGACCTGGTTGTGGAAACACAGGAAGCGCTGGCGGGCAACTTCCTGGGCGCCTATCTGGTCGGCTCGTTTGCCCTTGGCGCGGGCGATCAACACAGCGACGTCGACTTCCTCGTCATCACCCGGGAAGGGATCAGCGCCCTCCAAATCGATGGATTGCGCGAATTCCACCGGGCGGGATCCGGCAACATACGCGAGCGGGCCCTACGCCCGGACCTCCGGCTGGGCTGGGCGGACCATCTGGAGGGCAGCTACGTCCCCGACGACGATATCCGCCGACCTGCGACTGCTGATGTTGACCGGGACAGGTGGTGGTATCTGGACAACGGCAGCCGGGAACTGGTGCTCTCCGATCACGACAACACCGCGGTGACGAGGTGGGTGCTTCGGGAGCGGGGCATCACCCTCGCCGGCCCGAGGCCCTGGACGCTGCTCGATCCGGTTCCTCGCGACGCGCTGCGGCAGGAGGCGGCCGGGCGGCTCGCGCACTGGCGGGCCGAACTCCGCGCCGATCCCGACAGTTTGGCCAACGCCTGGCTGCAACAGCACGTGGTGCTGGCCTTCTGTCGGGCCCGGTACACCATGGAAACCGGGAGGGTGGCGTCGAAGTCGGCAGCCGGGGCCTGGGGAGCGGAGCATTTGGATGCCCGGTGGCGAGAGTTGATCAGTCGGGCGATCGCCGATCGGCCCGACCCCTGGGAGCGGTTGCACCGCACGGCCGACGCGACTCTCGTCGGGGTCACTGTCGAATTTGTCGAAGATGGATGTCGGGCGGCTGAACCGAGGCTATAACCGCGCCGCCGACCTTCATCGCCGGATGCAGCACACTGGAGTCATGAAGTTCGTCGAGGTGCAGGGCCTGGGTCAGGTTGGCCGGGTTGGGTTGGGTACGTGGCAGTTCGGTTCGCGCGAGTGGGGTTACGGCGAGGGCTACGCCGCCGGTACCGCCGCCGATATTGTGCGTCGGGCCCGCGAGCTCGGGGTGAACCTGTTCGACACGGCGGAGATCTACAGCTACGGCCGCAGTGAGCGGATATTGTCCGAAGCACTCGGGGACGACCGGGACAAGGTGGTACTGGCCAGCAAGGTCTTCCCGGTGGCACCTATCCCCTGGGTGATCCGCCAACGCGCGGGCGCCAGCGCGGCCCGGCTGCGGGTGGACCGCATCCCGCTCTACCAGGTGCACTGGCCCAATCCGGCCGTCCCTGATTCGGTGATCATGCCGGGCATGCGCGCTCTCCTCGACGATGGGTTGATCGGCGCGGCAGGGGTGTCGAACTATTCGTTGCGGCGGTGGCGGGCGGCTGACGCGGCCCTCGGCCGCCCGGTCGTGAGCAACCAGGTGCAGTTCTCTCTTGCCCATTCGGGTGCGCTGGCAGATCTGGTGCCGTTCGCGGAGAAAGAGAGCCGGATCGTGATCGCCTACAGCCCGTTGGCGCAGGGTCTGCTCGGCGGAAAGTACGGTGTGGATCACCGGCCCGGCGGGATCCGCTCGACCAACGCTCTTTTCGGGACAGAGAATTTGAAGTGCGCCGAGCCCATGCTCGATCTGCTCCGCCGGGTAGCCGCCGCGCACGAGGTCAAGCCGGCCCAGGTTGCACTGGCCTGGCTGCTCAGCCTGCCCCAGGTGGTGGTGATTCCCGGCGCCTCAAGCGTCGAGCAGCTCGAATTCAATGTGGCAGCAGCTGATCTCGAATTGGACGCAGCTTCGCTGACGGCCCTGACCGAGGCGGCGAAGGCGTTCAAGCCGGTGTCATTCGGCCGGTCGCTGATCGACGGCGTCCGGGAGAAGCTGCCTTTCTGAGCACGGGCGGCTCCCGTCGAAACGACAGGCTCCGAAACGGGTCGCAGTCTCGTCACAGTGGTGGCTCAGTGGAAAGGAGGGCAGAGACCTGGCTGTCGACGAAATCTGCTCGCTCCCTCACGGGCCCCCTGCGCACCGTGATAAGCCGGTAGCCGTACTCGAGGTAGACCGCCTGATGAATCGCACCGAATCGGAGCGAATCCCGGTAGTTGATCCTCCGCACGGCGGTATTGCGGATCGATCCGAGGTCGGCCACGAAAAACACTGTCGTGTCGTAAACGCCCGCCCGGGTCACTCTTTCGACCTCGCCGGACAACAGAGCCGGAACCTCGAGACCCTGATAGCGGGCCAGAGCCATCGTGCACATCGGCGACCGATCGTAGATCTGCACCGCTACGTCCTTCGCCGCCGGAGCGCACTGCCGATCGCGCTGCATCCTGATGATCCGATCGAGAAAACCGTCGCTGCTCCACGGCTCTGCACATCCGGCGGCCTGCTCTTCGGTGATCAAATCGGTGACCGATTCCTCGACGACGCTGTGGCCGATGCCCTGAAGACCCCGCAGAATCGCCGTCTTTCCGGCTCCGGGCGGTCCGGTCAACACAAAACGCCTGGGTGGTCCCATGACCATTTCTTTCCTGTCGAGGCAAGAGCTTGGAGGGTGAATGCACGTCGGAATCGATAGTTTCGTCTCACAGGTGACCGATCCGGGGACCGGCATGCTGGTCAGCCCGGTCGACCGGATGGCGCATCTGCTGGAGGAGGTGCAACGTGCCGACGAGGTCGGGGTCGACTCCTTCGGCGTCGGGGAGCATCACCGTCCGGACTTCTTCGATTCTGCGCCCGCGGTGATTCTGGCGGCTGCCGCGGCGAGAACCGAACGGATTCGGTTGACGAGTGCGGTGACCGTACTCAGCGCCGAAGATCCGGTGCGGGTGTTCCAGAACTTTGCGACCCTCGACCTGATCTCCAAAGGACGAATGGAGATGGTGGTCGGACGTGGATCGTTCACCGAGGCTTTTCCGCTCTTCGGCCTGAATTTGGCCGACTACGATTCCCTGTTCTCCGAGAAGCTCGAGTTGCTGTTGAGAATCCGCGATGACCCGCACGTTGTCTGGTCGGGAAACCATCGCCCGGCGTTGACCGGTCAGGGCGTGTACCCGCGGCCATTACAGGATCCGTTGCCGATCTGGCTGGGCGTCGGCGGCACCCCGTCGTCTTTCGTGCGGGCCGGCGTGTTGGGGTTGCCCTTGATGGTGGCGATCATCGGCGGCGAGCCGCGCCGGTTCCGCCCGCTCATCGACCTGTACCGGGAAGCCGGTGAGCAGGCCGGTCACCCGCCGGAGAAACTCGAAGTAGGGTTGCACTGCTTCGGTTTCGTCGGCGACTCCACCAAACAGGCCGCAGACGACTTCTTCCCCGGCTATGCCCAGATGTTCGCCGGAATCGCCGAGGAAAGGGGCTTCCTCCCGCCGAGTCGCGCCCAGTACGACGCCACCCGCGGCCCCACCGGCGCGTTCTTCATCGGCGACCCGAAGACAGTGGCCGACAAGATCCTGTCGGTCTCCGCGGCCGTCGGGGGCGTCTCCCGCATCACCCTGCAGATGACCAACGTAAGGCTTGCCCACCGGAATCTGCTGCACAGTATCGAATTGTTGGGGACCGAGGTGATTCCCCTGGTCCGCAGCCAGTTGGATGGAGAACCTGGATAGAGAACCTGGATCGAGGGCATGGGGGCTTGCTCAGTGGGCGTGGGACCGCTGCTCGGCCAACGTACGATGCGCCGAGGCCCCGTCGCCCGCAGGTGCGATGGGTTCGGCCCGATCTTCATCGTCGTCGATCAGGTTGCGCTCGTCAAACGGGTATCCACCGGTGAACACCATTCGCGCCCGGTCACGGTCGAACTCGCCCACCCAGGCCCCGATCACGACGGTGGCGACTGCATTGCCGGCAAAATTGGTCAGCGCCCGCGCTTCCGACATGAATCGGTCGACGCCGACGATCAAGCCGACTCCGTCGATGAGATCCGGCCGGTGAGATTGGATGCCGGCGGCGAGGGTCGCGAGACCGGCTCCGGTGACCCCGGCGGCGCCTTTGGATGCGATCATCATGAAGACAAGTAGCGAGATCTGCTCGCCGATGGACATTGGCTTGCCGAGAGCATTGGCGATGAACAGCGACGACATGGTCAGGTAGATCGCGGTGCCGTCCAGATTGAAGGAGTATCCGGTGGGCACGGTGATGCCGACAACGGGCTGGGAAACTCCGAGGTGTTCCATCTTCGCGATGAGCCTGGGAAGCGCGCTCTCCGAACTGGAGGTCGAAAAAATCAACAGAAACTCGCGGGCGAGGTACTTCAGCAGCGCAAAGATGCTGATCCGGGTGACCACCCACAGCAGGCCACCCAGGATCACCAGCACGAAGACGGCACACGTCGCATAGAAGCCGACCATTATCGTGCCCAGGCTCTTCACCGCGGCAAACCCGGCCTTGCCGACCACGGCCGAGATTGCGCCGAAAGCGCCGACCGGCGCCACCCACATGATCATCGACAGAATCTTGAACACAAGCCGCTGCAGGTGACCGATGCCGGTGAGTACAGGCGCACCTTTTCGACCCATGGCCTGTACTGCGAATCCGACCAACAGCGCCACGAACAGCGCCTGTAGCACCTGTCCACTGGTGAGCGAGGAGAACAATGTGGTCGGGATGATGCCGAGCAGCAACGCAGTGGCGCCCCCCGCATCGCTCGCCGTTCCGGCCAGCGCGGCACCCTGGCCGCGCACCGCGTCGGTGAGGTGCAGACCCGAACCGGGCTGCAGCACGTTTCCGACGAGCAGTCCGATGGCCAACGCTACCGTGGACATCGCCAGGAAGTAGGCCAACGCCAGGCCGCCGACCTTGCCGACCGTCGCGGCCGCCCGTATCGACCCGATGCCCAGGACAATGGTGCAGAAGATGATGGGTGAGATCATCATCCGGATCAGCGCGATGAAGCCGTCACCGATCGGCTTCAGGCCCGTGGCAAAGTGCGGAGCTGCCAAGCCGACCACAATACCCGCGAAGACGGCAACGATTACCGCGACGTACAGATAGTGGGTTCGATCGCGTTTTTCAGGCGGTTTCCTACCTGGTGGATCGATATTCGACCCTGCAGCGATCGGTGCATTTTCGAAGCCGGGCCTCGACATGGCGACCTCCTCGTGGTTGGAGAACCAAAGGAGCCTATCGTCGGCGCGGGCAGTGGGCCATCTGAATCAGTGCTTCACTGGCTCACTACGCCCCCCTGCTTCTCGGGAACGGGTCACCGATGCCGGTCGAGGGAGATCAGATGGCGCGCGCGAATGGACCAACCGAGGCTTTCGACTATGTAGTGGTCGGCGCCGGTTCCGCCGGGGCTGCACTCGCCGCGCGGCTGAGCGCCGACCCCGCGAGGTCGGTCCTGCTGCTCGAGGCCGGCCGGAAGGACCGGAAGGCCGCTATTCACATTCCGGCGGCCTTCTCCCAATTGTTCCGCTCGGACTACGACTGGAATTACGAGACGATCCCGCAGTCGGCATTGTCCGGCCGCCGCATCTACTGGCCGCGAGGCAAGATGCTCGGTGGTTCGTCTTCTCTCAACGCGATGATGTGGGTGCGCGGGTTCGCCGCCGACTACGACCGCTGGGCCCAGGCGGCGGGTCCGGCCTGGTCGTGGAGTTCGCTGCTGCCCTATTTCCGCCAGGTGGAGAACGTGGCCGGAAGTCGCCGCGCGGACGAGGGTCGGTCCGGTCCGATGACGATCGAGGAACAGCGAAGCCCCAGCCGTCACACGGGCGCTTTTCTGGCGGCCGTGCAACAGGCCGGATTCGGCGTGGAGGCGGCCAATCCCGTCGAACCAGCCGGCTTCAGCCAAACCATGGTCAGCCAGCATCGAGGAGCCAGGGTCAGCACCGCCGACGCCTATCTGAAACCGGCCGGCAGTCGGCCGAACCTGGCGATCCGCACCGGCACTCACGTCGGCCGCATCTTGTTCGAGGATCTGATAGCCACCGGGGTCGAATATCTCATCGGGCGGGACATCCGTCAGGTCACTGCCCGGCGAGAGGTGATCCTCTGCGGCGGTGCGGTCAACACCCCGCAACTATTGATGCTCTCCGGGATTGGTGTTCCGGCCAAACTTCGCGAATTGGGCATCGCCGTGGTGGCCGAATCCGCCGAGGTCGGTGTTAACCTGACCGACCATCTGATCGCCGGTCTGGTGGTCGCAGCCGACGCTGACACGCTGTATTCCGCCCAACGCCCGGCGGAACTCGCCCGTTACCTGCTGCGGCGAAAGGGAATGCTGACCTCCAACGTCGCCGAGGCCTATGGTTTCGTCCGAACCCGACCGGACGTGGCCCTGCCGGACATCGAAATCCTGTTCGCCCCGGTGGCCTATGTCGGGCAGGGTCTGGAGCCGGCGCCGGCGCATGGCCTGACGATCGGTGCGATTCTGCAGCAGCCCAAGAGCTCCGGCCAGATCGAGCTGGTTTCAGCTGACCCCTTGGCGAAACCTGCCATCGACCCGAGGTACCTCTCCGATCCGGGCGGTGAAGATCGGGCCACGTTGATGGCCGGCCTAACAATCTGCGAACGAATCCTCGACTCGCCGGCTTTGCGGGTGGCCGGAGGCCACCGATTCCTGGCTCCGGCCGGTGCTGAAGCACTGTCGCTTCCGGAGCGCGATGCGCTGGCGCTGAACGAGTATGCGCATACCCTTTACCATCCGGTCGGCACCGCACGGATGGGCTCGGACTCTGCCTCGGTGGTCGACCCGGAGCTGCGGGTGCGTGGCGTACGCGGACTGCGGGTCGCGGACGCGTCCGTGATGCCCACTATCATCCGCGGGCATACCAATGCCCCTTCAATCGTCATCGGCGAGAAGGCCGCCGACCTGATCATCGGCACCCGGCGCTGAATCTGCAGAGTGTCGTCCCCACCCAACGCCTGCGGTCGCTCGTTGGTGGGCCAAAAGCGCTGCCGCATTGTCGGCAGAGAACGACCGTTGCGCAACGTCAGACATAACGGCGCGCAATATCGGCAGCGGCTATGCCGTAGGACGGCCCGTGGCTGACGGCGTGGACCAGCAGGGGATGCAATTGGTGCACGCCGGTGCGGTCCCGCCAATCGGCCGGTAGCTCGGCCGTTTCCGCGTAGGCGGACTCGATAGTCGAAAGGTGTGGCGCGCCAAACAAGGCCAGCATGGCAAGGTCCGTCTGGCCGTGGCCGCCGTGGGCTGCAGGATCGATCAACGTGCCGCCGCCCTGGGTCCACAGCACGTTTCCGGTCCAGAGATCGCCGTGTATTCGAGCTGAGAGCCCGCCGTCATCGAATTCGCCGGTGCCGAGCCGTTCGCAGATCAATTCGACGTGCCGAAATGCGGGTGCACTCAGATGACCAATCTGGTGCGCGGTCCGGGCGTATGGGAGCAGCCGGAGTTCGGCATAGAACTGGCCCCAGCTACTGAAGGACCCGAGCGGCAACATCTGCCGGCCGATGAAGGCCACACCCGGTCCGTCGTCGGGGCCGACGCCGAAACTTGACGCCCCTGCGGCGTGGGTGACGGCCAGTGCGCGACCGAACTCCTCGGCCTGTTTCGTGGTTGAACTCACCTCCGTCAGCCGCTCGAGGCTGATCATTCCCGGGCCCGAGTCGAGAACTTCGACGACCCGGGCTCCCCCTACGGTGTGGGCCGCGGCGAGCCATTTGAGCCCTGCCGCCTCGGCATCGAAGAACCCCGCCGGCGCGTTCGGGTTGCGCTTCACCACCGAAGGTTCTGCCGAGCTCGCCACCAGCGCAGGGTAGTAGCTGCCGCTCCCACCAGCGCGTCGCGGCCGGTGTTGCGGTCGCCGCAGGTGGGCGAGTTGGTGCTGGGGTGACGAGTGGGGCCACCGGGTCTGCTGTGTTGGGGATAACGCCAATTCGGGCCGTGCGCCCCCCGGTACAGTGCGGATGATCCCAAGGAGCGCAAGCACTTGACAATGGCACGCGCTCGACAATCGTTTTTGGCTGTGCTGCTCGTTGGTGTCGCGGTGGCGGGCTGCACCTCTGCCCCCGCCGCCACCGGCACGGTGAGCTCTGCGCTGACATTCGGCGGGACCGCCTACACCCTGCCGGACAGGCCCACGTCCACAGCTGGTTCGCCGGGCAGTGCTCGTTCGTCCACCCTCGCTGGAACGTCCAGCGCGTCGGCCCCCGGGACCTCGGGTCGGCCCACCGGCCCACCCTCGACGCCTGGGCCGACGTCTTCCGCTGCGCCGCGGTCCAGTGGAGCCTCCGCCGGTACGACAGGTACGAGTGCAACGACTAAGGCTGCGCCGCCGGACTCTGTCACCAAAAGGAACTCTTCCACGGCGCCAACAGATGCACTCTCGGTGACAGAGATCTCGGACCGTAGGGCCATCGAGGCAGCCTGGAGACAGTTTTGGGTCGTGAGCAATGAAATCGTGCGTACCCCAAAGGCCAAGCGGGCAGCGCTCCTTGCAACAGTCGCAGTGGAGCCCGATGCGGCCGCTCTGTTGGCCAATGCGGTCGCCTTTGATGCTCACCACTTCGACAATTACGGGCTTCCGGTTCACTCGTTTTATTGGGGACCTTCTGTTCATGGAGAGTCATCAGCGGTTGTAGGCGACTGTATGGATTTCAGCGCTGTCGGGCGGTCAAACGCAATAACCGGTGAGCATTTGACTGTGGGTCTCCCCAAGCAAAACTTCCATGTGACCCTAGTTCGCGAAGGCGCCGGACCCTGGAAAGTTTCGACCCATCAGTTTCTTAGCGGTGTCAGTTGTTGAGACTGGCGATCGGCCGTCTGATGGGAGGCGCCTTTGCAGCGGCCATTTTAGTTATCATTAGCGGTTCAGATGCCAAGGCAACGCCAGAGGCTACTGGCGGAGCTGCCGGCACGTCAGTATCTGACTCTTCTCTTACAGTTACAGTCGGTACGCCTGGAACTATCATTGGCGGGAAGAGGGTCGCGACAAACGAAGGTGAGAGTTCCGGAGCAGAAAGCGGACCCAAAGACCCGTGCTTCTACAGGCGTGTCCTTGGTCTAAAAGCCGGTGATCCGCAACTTGGCGGAAATGATCCGACTTTAGGGGTGCTTTACGCTGTTTCCTGTCCGGACGCAATCAACGTCTCCACCCACAAAGTCGTCTTCGCAGACATGGGATATGTATTCGCCCTCAACGGTGTCGCGCCGGTCGCGCCGCCGCCTGACCCTGGCCTGCTCGCCGAGCAGGCGGTTGCGCAGATGACAGCGCCGAACCCGGTGATCCATTTCGGTCCGGACCCGGCACTGGTGGCGGTCAAGGTCCCCGTCCAATTGTGGATCGACGACCCGGGTCCGATGGCGGTGACAGTCACGGTGCGCGGTTTGTCGGTCACGGCGACCGCGACGATCACCTCGACGACGTGGACGATGGGTGAGCCGGTCGATGCGCAGCAGCGGGGTTCTGCTCCGGCGCCGCCGCTGACCTGTCCCGGCGTCGGCACTTCTACCTCTACACCCGGCACCGGAACCAGCGCGGCGTCGTGCCGCTATATGTACCACTGGCAGTCGACCGCGGACCGAACGGCCGGCGCCGCGAAGTGGCCGGTGACGGTCGTCGCCATCTGGCAGGTCACCTGGACCGCCACCAATGGTGCCGGTGGCACCCTGGCCCAGCCGTTGACCCCGACCCAAACCACCTTGCTCGAGGTCGGCGAATGGCGCAGCGTGCTGGTGGCAGGTCCCGGTGGTTAGCCCGACCGCCACCCGAGAGTAGCCGGATCTCCCAGTCAGCCGGCCGATGTCGGCGCTCGACTGACACTACGGGGTCGAATCACCGAACGACCTCACCCGTCCGTCTCGTCGGTGGACCGCGCGTCGCCGCCGAACCCGGCGCGGCCACGACTGGGGTTCAGCCGGCGGTGCGGATCGACGGCGAACTCGGCCCGCACCCCGAGCAGTCGGATCGGCCGGTCGTGTTCGACTTCCTCCAGAATTTGCAGTGCCGCTGCGGCAATGGCCTGCGGACTCTGGGTCGGTGCGCCAAGGGTAACGCTGCGCGTGATGGTGACGAACGGTTTGAACCGCACCTTGATCCCGACTCGGACTGCGGGTCGCTCCTCGTCGAGAACGTCGAGAGTGACCTGATGGGCAAGCTTCTCGACTTCGATCCTGACCTGCGGCCAGTCGACGAGGTCCTCCTGGAAGGTTGTTTCCCGGCTGCGGGCGCGGGCGACGTAGGGTGTTCCGATGACTTCGGCGCGGGCCGAACCGCGGGCGAGCCCGACCCAGCGGGGGCCCATCGTCGGGCCGACTTGCGCGCCGAGCGCCTGGGGGTCGGTGTCCGCCAATTGTCGGACCGTGTGCAGTCCCAGCGTCGCGAGCCGTTTCGCGGTCTGCCGGCCGATGCCCCACAGTGCGTCGGTGCCGCGGTCGCCCATCACCGGGTACCAGTTGCTTTCCGTCAGAGTGAACGTGCCGCGCGGCTTTCCGAACTGCGTCGCCATCTTGGCCCGCAGCACGTTGTCACCTATTCCCACGGAACACCAGAGTGCGGTTCTCTCCAATACTGCCTGTTGGGCTCTGTCGGCCAGATCATCCGGGTCGTCGGTCATTGCACCCACAAAAGCTTCATCCCAGCCGAGGATCTCCACTGCGCTTACTTCGTCGGCAAAGTCCCGCAGTACGGCCATGACCCGCCCTGACGCCTCTTCGTAAACCGGATTCTCAGCCGGCAAAAATACCGCCTGCGGGCATTTCCGCGCCGCGATCCGCATCGGCATACCGGAGTGGACGCCGAACGCACGGGCCTCGTAGGAGGCGGTGGCCACCACAGTCCGCTGGCTCGGATCCCCGGAACCGCCGACCACCACCGGCAGTCCGGCCAACTCCGGCCGCCGCAACACCTCGACCGCAGCGATGAATTGGTCGAGATCGACGTGCAATACCCAGGCGGCCACCGTCATCGGCCGATTCTGCCGCAGGACCGCCGGAGGTGGCGGTGGGAGGGGCGGTTCCAGCTCAGAACGGGGGAGGAATCTGCCGAGTCGGCACCGGGCGGTCAGCGGCGGGCGCGCCGGAGGTGCCGGTGAATCAGCTCCAGATTCGCGTTGGTCGTGGCCAGGTCGAATGCCTCCGGGTCGAACTCGCCGCCCACCCAGAGGCGGAGCTCTTCAAATTCCTCGGCGGCGGGATTGGCCAGCACCTCGAGAAGATGTTCGTACCCCCAGACCCCGCCGCAGTCCTCCGGCGGGCAGGCCCGCGCTCCATCGAGCAGTTCGGCCTTCATGACGCCGATGCTGGACACGACCTGCACGATGCGGATGTGGTGACCCCAGCTGTCGCCGAAGTCGTACTCGTACTTGAATTCCGGCGCCGCCTTTGCCACATCGCCCAGGGTCACCGAGTTTTCGTCGCCGAGCGTTCTCCCGTGGACGTCCTCGAGATCGCCATAAAGGACGGTTCCTATTTCGAACATATGCAGGTGGTAATTGTGCCAGCCCATTGCCACCTGGATGATCTCGTGCAAGTGGTTCAGCGTGGTGGTGGCCGCCACCCGCAGCCGGCGCCAAATGGCCGGATCGGCACCCTCCAGCGTCACTGTCAGTTCGACGATGGCTGTGGCCCTCGGTGGGTCGGCCGCCTCCGGGGTTGCCGTAGATGTGATGGGTCCGAGCAGCGCTGCCCGCGCCAGCCGGACCCCGGCCGGCGACGGTGACAACTCGGTATTGAACCAGCCTCCGGTCTTGCTGATCAACCCGAGACGGCGGAATACGGCCCAGGTGTCCCGGGCGGTTCGGAAGGCATCGATCGGTGCCATCGGCTCCCTTGTCAGGGCAGCTGCCCAGCCGAGTACTGCCATGCCTTCGGCGAGCAGATCCTGGTCGGTCGGCCTGGCGGCGGCCACCGTGAGCAGGTGGATGACTCCCGCGTCACGTTCGGCATCGGTGCGGGCATCGGGCAGGCGAGATGCAATGTGCCACCACATCTTCTCCGGGTCGTCGACGAGGGCGCGGCCGAGTTTGGTGGGCAACAACCTTCCGAGGTGCTTGCGCAGCAGGCCGAACCGCTGCGCAGACTCCCGCAGTTCCAGCATCGGCGTGTGGTCCTCGCGATTGCCTTTTCCGTAGAGGCCTTCCATCCAGCCGAGTTCGGTCATCGCCTCCACGACGACGGCGGGTGGCAGATAGCCCGCGCCGGTGAGCTTGAGCCCATCCCCGACCCGCCGCACCAGCCAGCGGTACGGCTGGATGACCTCTGCCGCGTCCGGCTCGCTCTCGCTCGGCCCGTCCAACTTCGCATCGTCGATCAATCGGAGCAGGGTCAGCGAGCGCCGGGCTGCCAGGCGGTCGATGACGGCGGCTATTCGTTCTTCCATGCAGCCATCTCAACATGAGTCAGTTTTAAGGGGGCGGGCCCGACCGTTGACGCCCACCCTCCGCGGGCTGAAAGCGGTTCCGCGTAAAGGGGCGGTTCTCCTACCCCGGGACCGCCGCCAGACTGACCAGTGCTTGATCGGCCGGCTCGACCGGGTGCGGCAGGGCCAGCAGACCCCTCTGGCATCGTCCATCGATCAGCCGCCCAGGCCGCGCCATGGCCGCCCGCAGAATCCTGATCAGCCCATACTCTTTGCCCCGTCGATGCTCTCACGGATGATATCGGCGTGGCCTGCGTGCTGCGCGGTCTCGGCTGCGATGTGCATGAACACCTGGCGCGCGGTCCGGCGCGCGCCCGGCTCGAACCAGGGCGCCTTGGGCAGCGGATGTGAAACATTCAGGTCTGGAAGCGTCGTCACCAGCTCGTTGGTCCGCTGAGCGATCTCCGAGTACCGCTCGAGCAGACAGGCCACCGTCTCGCCGTCCACCATCGGGAATTCGGCTACCCGGGCCGCCCAGTCGTCGGCGTTCCACTCGCTGAAGTCCTTGTCACCCTCCATGGCCGACGTGCCCTCGACGATGAACCGGGCCCACCCCGCTTCGGTCGCCGCTACGTGCTTGATCAGGCCGCCGAGGCAAAGTGCGCTCACCGTCGGGTGGGACGCCGCCTGCTCATCGGTCATGCCCTCGATGGCTTGGCGGAGAAAATGCCGCCGGGTATTCAGCAATTCCAGCAGATCAGCCCGCTCGTCGTTGGCCGGGGCCTCGAGGGTGTCCGGAACTGTGGTCGCGTTGGTCATGGCTGTCCTTTCGCTGGAGTGTTGAATCGAGCCTAGAGGCTATAGGTGCCAGTTTCTGACCTGAATGGTGGGAGACTTCGAAGATGGCCGCCACCAGTTCCCGGACGCTGCAGCTGCTGTCGTTGCTGCAGACCCACCGCTACTGGCCGGGCGAGAAGTTGGCGCAGCGGCTCGAGGTATCGATCCGCACTCTGCGTCGGGACATCGAGCGGCTGCGTGAACTCGGCTATCCGGTCAGCGCACACCGAGGCGTCGACGGTGGTTACCAACTCGAGGCAGGCGCGGCAATGCCGCCACTGTTACTCGACGACGAGGAGGCGGTGGGGCTCGTCGTTGTACTGCAGGCAGCAGCCCAGGAATCGGTGGCCGGCGTTGCCGAAGCTTCCCTTCGCGCCCTCGCAAAATTGACGCAGGTGATGCCCGCTCGTCTGCGTCACCGGGTCGACGCGCTCCGTGCGTCGACGGACACTCCCGCCTGGCCGCCCGCCGCGCCGAGAACGCTCGCAGATCCGACTGTGTTGGTGACGCTCGCCGTTGCCTGCCGGGACAGCGAACGCATCCGGTTCGAGTACCTGTCCGGCGCCGGCAATCGAAAACTCCGCAGGGTCGAGCCGGCTCGCCTGGTATCGCTATACCGTCGCTGGTATCTGGTTGCCTATGACCTTGATCGTCAGGCCTGGCGTAGCTTTCGGCTCGATCGAATCACCGGCGCCCAACGAGCCGGCGAACGGTTCCGGCCGCGCCAGCTTCCGGGGACGGACGCCGTGTCCTTCGTGCGGGAGGGTATCGGCCGGGTAAGGCCGTCGTTCGACGTCGAGCTCATCCTCAACGCCCCGGCCCACCTGGTGCGCGAGACCGTCGGCCGGTACGGCACTGTCGACGAAGTGGGCCCTGAAACCAGTCGGCTGTCGATGCGACCCGATTCCCTGGATTGGCCGGCGATGATCCTCGGTTCGATCGGCGCCGAGTTCGAGGTGGTGCGTCCGCCGGAACTGGTGGATCTGCTGCACGAGTGGGCCCGCCGGTTCGCTGCCGCGTCCCACCCGACCGAGGGATCGCCGGCGCCGTCGCTTCGGTATTTTGGCGCCATGACCGGCGCGGATCAACCACCAGAAGTGATGGCCTACCTCGACCGGGCGTGCGCACCGCGCGACGGCGAAAAGACAAGCGGAGAGCGAGGTTTGGCGCTGCGCGCTGTCTTCGACGCCGTCGTCACCGCCATGCCGCCCGGCTACCGACTCGGCATCGCGTCGAACATGATCGGCTGGGTCATCCCGCTCGAGGACTACCCCGAGACCTACAACGGGGAGCCGCTGCTGGTCACAGCGTTGGCGACCCAGAAGAACTACGACGCCCTGTACCTGATGTCGCTCTACTCGGACCCGTTGCGCGACGCCGCCTTTCGAGCGGCCTGGGCGGCGACCGGCCGAAAGCTCGACATGGGCAAGAGCTGCCTTCGGTTCCGGAGGCTCGCCGACGTCGACCTGTCCCTCATCGCCGACGAGATTGCCGCAATGCCACCCTCGGAGTTCATCGCCCGTTACGAAATTTCCCGTAGCCGCTGAGCCGGCGCTGCGGGGTCGGAACCCCCCAGGGCAGGATGGGTGGCAGTTCCGACAACTCTGGGAGTCCTGACGTGAAACTGCCCGAGGGTTTGCTCGCTCTGCTCGAGCAACCCAGCCCCTGCTACCTCGCAACGACGATGCCGGACGGCTCGCCGCAGATCACCCAGACCTGGGTCGACACCGACGGTGAGAACGTGGTCATCAACAGCGTGGCCGGGTTCCAGAAGATCCGGAACATCGAACGCGATCCACGGGTGGCGCTGACCGTTTCGGATCCGAAGAACCCGTTCTCCTACTACCAGGTGCGCGGGCGGGTGATCAGCGTCAGCGCTGAGGGTGGGCCGGAACACATCGAGAAACTCGCCCGGCGCTATCTGGGCACGGCATACCCCTGGTACGGCGGCCGCGACCAGACGCGGCTGATCCTGACGATCGAAGCCGACAAGGTCAGCGGCGTCGGTTGACCGGCCTGCTGCGCAACGAACGGGAAGCGGTTGTCGCTGCCTGTCGGCACCTGAGCGAGAACGGTTTGGTGGTCGGTACTGCCGGCAACGTCTCGCTCAGAGTCGGTGAGCGCGTGGTCATCTCGCCGAGCGGAGTCGACTACCACTCGATGACCGAAACCGACGTAGCAGTCGTCACCCTGGACGGCGCCCCGTTGGATGCACCGCTCAAACCCTCGAGCGAACTCCCGCTCCATCTGGCCATTTATCGGAGCACAGACCATCGCTGCGTCGTGCACACCCACAGTCCGGCCTCCACCGCCCTGTCCACCGTCGTGGATACCGTGCCGACCTCGCACTACTACACGGCGCTGTTCGGCGGCCCGGTTCGCGTAGCCCCGTATGCCACTTTTGGCAGCGACGAACTCGCCACGAATGTGGTTGCCGCGCTGGCTGATCGATCCGCGGCACTGATGAGCAACCACGGAGCGGTGCTCGTGGGTGCCACTCTTGTCAAGGTGCTGGAACAGGTCGGCTATCTCGAATACATCTGCGACGTGCAATTGCGAGCGGGCAGCTATGGCAACCCGGTGAAGCTGCTCGACGAGGAAGAGCTCGCCAGGGCGATCGAGGGGTTCAAGGGTTACGGGCAGCAGGCGACGACCTGACCTCGCGCGCAGCCCGCCGTCGTCCCGAGAGCGTCCTGGGTCCCCTGGCGTCGGTTAGTGGTACGGGAGTTGGCCGAGGCATCCGGCAGGGCCGGTAACGCACTACTGCTTGGTTCCTTGCCGGACTTCGGGGTCCCGAGTGGATTGATAGTCGACGAGGTCGAGCTGGGCCGCGAGGCGTGATCGTTGTCGACGCCTCGGCCGCGCTCGCTGCCCTGTTGAACGACGGGCCGGCGCGGCAGGCCCTTGCGGCTCAAGCCTTGCATGCGCCGCATCTGATCGATTCCGAAGTCGCCAGCGGGGTTCGCCGCCTCGTGAGCCGTGCCCGATTGGATCTGGGCAGCTTGGATCCGGGCAGCTTGGATCCCGGCAGCTTGGATCCCGGCAGATTGGACCCTGCCAAATTGGACGCTCGAACCGGATGGACGGTTCTCGATACCTTGCGGCGGCTGGGCGTTATCCGACATCCCGGAGTTGTTCTCCTGGAACGAGTCTGGGATCTGCGCGACAACTTTTCGGCATACGATGCCAGCTACATCGCCCTTGCCGGGCAACTCGGTCGCGATCTGCTGACCGCAGATGCCAGGATCGCCAGGGCGCATGGGCCGCGATGCCCCGTGACCGTGGTGCCTCGCTGACGGACGAACCGTGGTTGGGCTCGATTTCGGGGCGATGACGATCGCAGTGCCGAAATCTCGACGCTATTGGTCCAGGTATTTGATGACAGCGAGCACCCGACGGTTGTCGTCCTCGCTGACGGGCAGGTCCAGTTTGGCGAAGATGGCGGCCGTGTATTTGCCGACGGCCTTCTCGGTGATGAACATCCGGCCGGCGATCGCGGCGTTGGACCGGCCCTCCGCCATCAGGCCCAGCACCTCCGTCTCCCGCGGTGTCAGGCCGGCAAGTGGTTCCGCGGCATGGGGTCTGGCCAACAGCGCCGCAATCACCTCGGGGTCCATGGCGGTCCCGCCGGCGGCGACCCGCCGTATCGAATCGACGAATTGGTCGAGGTCGGAGATCCGGTCCTTCAACAGATAGCCGATCCCGCCCTGACCGCCGGCGAGCAACTCGCGGGCATAGAGCTGCTCGACGTATTGACTCAGGACCAGAATGGGCAGACCGGGCACCTGGTTGCGGGCCTCGATGGCGGCCCGTAGACCCTCGTCGGTGAAAGTGGGGGGCAGCCGCACATCGACGATGCCGACATCTGGGCGGTGTTCGACGAGAGCACGGAGCAGACCGGGGCCGTTGTCCACGGCTGCAACCACTTCGAAGCCGTGAGCCCGCAGCAGACGGATCAGCCCGTCGCGCAGGAGCGCTAGATCTTCTCCGATGACAACACGCACGGCAGCTCCATCGAGATGACGGTCGGGCCGCCGGCCGGGCTGGCCACGGTCATCGTCCCGTCGAATGCTGCCAGGCGACGCTCGATTCCGTGCAATCCGCCACCCGGAGTCGCCACGGCTCCGCCGATTCCGGCGTCGCCCACCGTGACGCTGAGTCGACCGCCACCCGGTCGATCATCGCTGTGTCGCAACCAGATCCATGCAGAGCGGGCCCGGGAGTGCTTGGCAGCGTTGGTGAGTGCCTCGGCGACCGCGAAATAGACGGCCGACTCGACAGGGGCCGGCACCCGACCGACCATCACCACGTCGACATCGACCGTCAGCGGAGCGGCGAGGGCGAGCGCCTGCAGGCCACCGACCAGGCCGCGGTCGGCCAGCACCGGCGGGTGGATGCCCCGCACCAGGGCCCGCAGGTCGGTCAGCGCAACGGAGGCGGACTGGCGGCTCTCCGCGATCAGCTCCCGCGAGAGGTCGGGATCCTTCTCCACCATCTGCTCGGCCAGGCCGAGATTCATGCTCAACGCCACCAGTCGTGCCTGCGCGCCGTCGTGCAGATCGCGCTCGATGCGGCGAATCTCGGCGGCCTGCGAGTCGACCGTCTCGGCCCTGGAACTGGACAGTTCACCGATCCGGACAGCCATCGCCTCGGTGTCGGATCTTTGCAGCACCCGTGACCCGACCGTCAGGAAGGTCCGGACCATGACGGGTGAGGCCAACACCCCCAACGGCAGGATGATGAAGAAAACGAGCGCCACAATGCCCAGTGCCAAGCCGAATGTCGCTGTGACGAAGAACCACAACAGATCCCGGTAGGTCGCCGAATCAGCCAGCCGGACACCGAGATCGTTCAGCAGACCTTGCCGTTCGATCTCGCGATAAGGCCTGGAGGTCGACGTCCCGAGTACCCGCCCGGCCAACCGGCGTTGCCATCCCGACAGCGCTCTGACGCCGGACAGAGTGACCGCCAGCAGCGGGAGGCCTACCCACACCACCACCAGTGCGAATGAAAGAACCAGCCAGGGAAGAAGGAGAACCGCCAGGAAGCCCTGTGCGTTGATCGACCAGGCAGCCCGAAGAGCGACAGCGGCGCCCCGTCGATCCGGGGTACTGGACGAAGTCATGGCTCGATTGTGTCGCAACCGGACCCGATGCACCGGGGGTCTGGGCAGTGGATGCGTAGGGGTTTGGGGCTCCGGTATTCGGGCTGCCCAGTCCCCAGGGTCCACGCCTTGAACGGCTGACGGCCACCCTGCACACCCGAAACCCTTGATCCGGAGCGCGAACGCCGGCCCGGCGTGCGCAAATGAAGAGCAGGGGCTACCTGATGACAACTCTTACGCTGAAAGACCCCGAGCTGCCGGCGCCCGCCCGGCCGAAACCGACCGCCACTGTCCGGCTCGCCGGCTGGAGTCTGCGACATCCGTTGCTGGCGATCGGCGGTTGGGTGGTGATGGTGTTGCTCTGCGTGTTCGGCGGCAACCTGGCCGGAATGGTGCAGGCAACCGACGCGCAACTTGCTCCCGGCGAGACCGGCCGCGCCGCAGCGATGATCACCTCAGCCGGCCTGGCCGGCCACGACGTCGAGTCGATCCTGATCACCCCGAAGAGGGGCCCTGCCGACCGGCGGTTGTTGGGCGACGGCACTGCGCCGTGGCGACGAGATCTCGCCGGTGCGCTCAGGGTGGTGCCCTGGGTCGCCGGCGTCGCGGAAGCGGTCCCAGCACCCGATGGGTCGGCGATGCTGGTGCAGGTGACCCTGAAGGACGGCGTTGACGATCCGGCTCCGCTGCTCGCGGCGGTGGCCGGGGTAGCCGGTCAAAACCCCGACCTGCGAATGGAGGCGACCGGCTCGCTGAGCATCGACGCCGACGTGAACAGGCAATTGTCGGACGACTTCTCAACCGCTCTGGTCCGCAGCCTCCCGATTACGATCGTGATTCTGCTGCTCGCCTTCGGTGCTCTGCTGGCCGCGGGAGTTCCGGTCCTGCTCGGCGTCAGTTGCGTGCTTTCCGCGGTCGGCCTCTACACCGTCACCTCGCATGTCATACCCGACGGCGGCAGAGCAGCGGAAATGATTCTGCTGATCGGGATGGCGGTCGGCGTCGACTATTCGCTCTTCTACCTCAAACGGGAACGGGAAGAGCGAAAGCTCGGCCGGACCGGGCAGCAGGCGCTGACGATCGCCGCCGCGACGGCGGGGCATTCCGTGGTCACCTCCGGCATCGCGGTGATAGTGGCGATGGCGGGGCTGTTCCTGTTGGGTGACGTCAACTTCGCATCAATGGCAGTGGGCGCCATCATCGTGGTGGCGATAGCGGTCCTGGGCTCGTTGACCGTTCTGCCCGCCATCCTGGGACTGCTCGGGGAGCGGGTCGACCGGCCGCGTATCCCGCTGCTCGGAAGGCTCACCATGTCCAGCCGTCCGGCCCGGATCTGGCCGATGCTTCTGCGGCCGGCCCTCAAATTCCCGGCCGCGACACTGTTGATCGGGGTCGCTGCAATGGTCGTGCTGGCACTGCCGGCGACCGGCCTGAAACTGAAGAACTCGACCATCGTCGACCTGCCGCAGGGGCTGCCGAGTGTGGCTGCCTACGAACGGCTGTCGGCGGCCTTTCCCGACGAGCGGAGCTCGCTGAACGTCGTGGTGCAGGGACCCGCAGAGCAGTCCCGGACGGTGATCCGGCGGCTGGAAGCAGCGACCGCAAACAACCCGGCATTTCTCGGGCAACCGGCGGTCCGCTCGGCGGCCGACACCACCGTTGTGTCCATCGCCGTTCCATTCGGTGAAGAAAGTTCACGGGCGGGTGAATCGCTCCGCACGTTGAGAGCGACCGTCGTCCCGAAGGCTTTGGCCGGGACGACGGATGTCGAGGTGGCGGTCGGTGGTTCAATTGCGGGCAACGCGGACTACCTGGATGAGTTGTCCTCGGGTGCGCCCTGGGTCATCGGATTTGTCGTGCTGATGACTTTCCTGCTGATGACGCTGTCGTTCGGTTCGGTGGTCGTCGGGCTGGTCACCATTTTCGCCAATCTGCTGTCAGCCGGCGCTGCTTTTGGGGTCCTGGTCCTGGTCTTCCAAAGTCAATGGGGCGCGGACCTGCTGGGCTTCCATCTGACCGGGGCGGTCATCGCCTGGATTCCGGTCTTTCTGTTCGTCATCCTGTTCGGCCTGTCGATGGACTATCACGTGCTGGTGATATCCCGGATCAAGGAGGCCAGCGACCAGGGTATGCCCATCCGCATTGCCGTCCGTGAAGGTGTCGGCCGGTCGGCATCTGTGATCACCAGCGCCGCAGCGGTGATGATCGGCGTTTTCGCCATCTTCGCCGGCCTGAACATGATCGAATTCAAGGAACTCGGCGTGGGCCTGGCCGCCGCGGTGTTGTTGGACGCGGTGGTCGTCCGGATTCTGATTCTGCCGGCGCTGATGGCATTGCTCGGCAAGGCCAACTGGTGGGCACCGGCGCGGCTGCGTAGAGACGGCAGATCGAGGGTGACGACAAACCAACCGGGTTCGTTCAGCCGCTGATCAATTGGTTGGGTACGACGGTGACGTCGAGGGGTTCGGCAATCGACACGCTCTGATCGCAGGACCCCTCGCTCACCAGGACATAGCTGCCGTCGATCAGGTTGAATATCTTCACCGAAGGAATGGCGGGATCGACGATCCAGTACTGACCGATCCCGCCTTCGGCATAGCGGGAGAATTTCAGTACCCGGTCGATTCGGGCAGTACTCGGTGAGGCAACCTCGACCACCAGAGACGGTGTCCCGGTGATGTTATTCGGCCCGATGGCGGCCTTGGGCACGACCAGCACGTCCGGCTCCAGCGAAGTCCGGTTGTCGGGCTGCCAGTCCAAGGGGGCGATGAACACCTCGGAATGCGGCGGGCAGGCGCCACCGAACGCAAGCGCCAGTTTGAGAACCACCCGCTGGTGCACCGGCACCGGCGACGGGCTCACCTGGAGGATCCCGTCGATGATCTCGTAGCGCAGGCCGTCCTCGGGCAGGTCTTCGAGCAGGTCGACCGTCCACTCGCCGTCGACGTGCGCCGGCCATCGTCCCGCCGCCACAGATGCCACCATGCCGCCCATCCTGCCCCCTTCGGCCGCTGCACGCACGAATACTGGTCGGTCACCGCGGTGGGGACGATGGTTGTCCACAATGGGCTGCCCTGACCCCGCACAGCAAGGCTGAAACCCGGCAGGAGGCGGGTTAGCCTGACGGCTGTGACATCAGCGGGGGCGGCAGCGGGGACATCGGCGGGGGAGAACGACCAGGGCAGCTGGCTGACGCCGAATGTGCGGGTGTTGTCGGGGGTCAGCTTTCTGCAGGATGCGGCGAGCGAGTTGCTGTATCCGATATTGCCGATCTTCTTGACAGTGACGCTCGGCGCGCCGGCCGCGGTGGTCGGGGCGGTCGAGGGGCTCGCGGAAGGCGCCGCGGCATTGACCAAGCTGGCGTCCGGCCGGTGGTCGGATCGGGTCGCCAAACGTCCGTTGATCGCCATCGGGTACGGCATGGCGGCGATCGGGAAGCTGGTCGTCGCCCTCGCCGGAATCTGGCCGATCGTGCTGGCCGGGCGGTGCATCGACCGGTTGGGTAAGGGGATCCGCGGCGCTCCCCGCGATGCGCTGCTGATGGTGGGGGCGAATCCGGCTCACCGCGGCAGGATCTTCGGGTTCCACCGGGCACTCGACACCGCCGGCGCCGTGGTGGGTCCGGCGCTGGGGCTCGGTCTCTACGAGTTGTTCGGCGGGCGCATCCGGCCGTTGCTGTGGATCGCGGTGATTCCCGCGGTGCTGTCGGTGCTTCTGGTCGGCGCGGTCCGCGAGCAGCGGAAGTCGTCCGCCGACCGGAGAGCGGCCGCCGTCCGGTCCACGGCCCCATTGTCCGGCCGTCTCAGATCGCTGATCGCCATCCTGATCGTGTTCTCGCTCGTCAACTTCCCGGATGCGCTGTTGCTCTTGCGCGTTCATGATCTCGGCTTGTCGACCGCGGCCGTGATCGCCGCCTACATCGCGTACAACGTGACCTATGCGGCGCTGTCCTATCCCGCGGGTGCGCTGTCCGATCGCATTCCTCGGCACCTGGTATTCGCCGGCGGATTGATTTTCTTTGCGGTCGGATATCTGGGACTGGGCCTCGTCCGATCCCCCGGCTGGGTGTTCGTGTTGCTGCCGCTGTACGGCGGATTTGCGGCCGCCACCGACGGCGTCGGAAAGGCCTGGATCGCGAACCTCGCGCCGGCCGACCGGCAGGGCTCGGCGCAGGGGGTGTACCAGGGCCTGACCGGTGGTGCGGTACTGGCCGCCGGTATCTGGGCCGGGCTGGCCTGGGGCGCAGACGGCCGGATTCCGCTGCTGATCTCCGGCTCGGCTGCGATAGTGATGGCCGTCGGGTTGCTGCTCGGCGGCTCCCGGTTCGCCCCTGGCCCCGGTGGGTCGCGATCCACCTGATCGGGGAGATCGTCGGTGGTGCGGAGATGCTGGGTGAACTCCTCGACGGCATGTCGAGGGACCACCCCGCGACGTGACACCCTGAAACACATGTGCCGGCTACCGCATCGGACGAGCCGGTGACGCTCTACGTGCACCGGGCCGAGCGCTCAGACCGCTTGGTGGTTGGGCTGGCCGAGTTGCTGGCGACCCCCCTGCACGACGTCTTTGCCGAAGAGGTGGTCGCTGTACCGGCCCGCGGCGTCGAGCGCTGGCTCACCCAACAGCTGTCCCACCGGCTCGGTCGACGCGACGGCCGGGAGGACGGGATCTGCGCCGGCGTCCGTTTCCCTTCCCCGGCGGCGTTGCTCAGCCAGATAACCCGGGAGAGCGGCGCGGCGGCTGGGGACAGCCCGGACGTCGATATCGATCCGTGGTCGGCGGACGCGATGGTCTGGCCGCTACTCGAGGTGATCGACGAATGCGCAGGCCAGCCGTGGTGCCGCACCCTTGGCGCTCACCTGGGTATCGGCGCTGTCGACGAGCAGGAGCGGACGCAGCGACTGGGAAGACGGTTCGCGGTGGCTCGCCGGCTGGCCGGACTCTTCGATTCCTACGCCATGAATCGGCCGGAGATGATTGAACAGTGGGCGAGAGGAGAGGACACCGACGGCTTCGGCCGGTCGCTGCCCGACGACCTGGCCTGGCAGGTGCGACTATGGCGCCTGCTCGGTGAGCGGGTCGGCGGGCTCGACCCGGTGGCTCGCCGGACGTTCGCCGCCGAGCGACTGCGGGATGAACCGGCCGCCGTCGACCTGCCCGAGCGGCTGTCGATTTTCGGTCCCACCCGGATTCCGCGGAGCTATCTCGAGCTGCTGGAGGCGTTGGGCGAGCACCGCGACGTACATCTCTGGCTGCCGCATCCGTCGCCGGTGTTGTGGGACAGGCTCTCCGGGCGACCGCCTTTTCCGCGGACGACTTCGTCCGCCGAGGAGGGCTCCACCTGGACGCGGCGGGACGATCCGACCGTCACGATCACCGAAAATCCGCTGCTCGCCTCGCTCGGCCGCGATTCCCGGGAGCTCCAGCTCACCCTGTCCGCGCTCGAGGTCGTCGACGTCCACCATGAGCTGCCGTCCAGGCCTTCGACGCTGCTCGGTCTGCTGCAGGGCAACATCCGTGACGACACCACGGCAGTGCCGGCCGCCATCGCCGCCGCCGACCGCTCTGTCCAGGTGCATGCCTGTCACGGTCCCGGACGGCAGGTCGACGTGCTGCGCGAGGTGCTCGTCGGATTGCTGGCCGCCGACCCTTCACTCGAGCCCCGCGACGTGCTGGTGATGTGCCCGGACATCGAGGCGTACGCACCGCTCATCGCGGCTGCTTTCGGGCTGGCCGATGTGGTGGACGAGGGCAAAGCCCATCCGGCGCATCGGCTTCGGGTCCGTCTCGCCGACCGGGCGCTGACCAGGACCAATCCGCTGCTGGCCACCGTCGCGCGGCTGCTGGAGCTGGCCGACGGCCGGGTGACCGCGTCCCAGGTCCTCGATCTGGCGGCTTGGCCGCCGGTCCGGCGCCGGTTCCGATTCGCCGACGACGAACTGGACCGGCTGGCCCGGTGGGTCGCGCAATCGGGTATCCGCTGGGGACTGGATGGTGAGCACCGGGCGCCTTTCAAGCTGGCGGGGTTCGAGCAGAACACCTGGCGGGGAGGCCTGGACCGGATCCTGCTGGGAGTGGCAATGGCGGACGAAAACCAGAACTGGCTCCGGGCCGCTCTTCCGTTGGACGACGTGGGCAGCGGGGACGTGGACCTTGCCGGTCGGCTCGCCGAGTTGCTCGACCGGCTGCAGACGGTGCTCGACGCGCTCGCCGGTAGCCGGCCGCTCAAACACTGGCTCGACACGCTCGCCGCTGCCGTTGACGCGCTGACCAGCGTTTCTGCGGAGGACGGGTGGCAATCGGCGGAACTGCGCCGGGAACTCGGGGATGTCGTGGCTGCGGCCGGCTCGCGGTGCGAAAGCACCCTGCTTGCGCTGCCGGATGTGCGGGCCCTGCTGAAGGGACGCCTGGCCGGCCGACCGACTCGCGCCAATTTCCGGACCGGCACGTTGACCGTCTGCACCATGGTCCCGATGCGGTCGGTGCCGCACCGGGTCGTCTGCCTGCTGGGATTGGACGACGGTGTCTTCCCGCGCAATCCCAGGCCCGACGGCGACGACATCCTCGCCCGCGACCCGGCCATCGGTGAACGGGACGCCCGCGGCGAGGATCGGCAGCTGATGTTGGACGCCATCCTGGCCGCGACCGAGCATCTGGTGATCACGTATACCGGTGCCGACGAGCGAACCGGGGCAATTCGGCCGCCGGCGGTCCCGCTCGGCGAGCTGCTCGACGCGTTGGACGAGACAGCACTGCTGCCAGGCGGTCGGCCCGTCCGGGGTAACGTCGTCATCCACCACCCGCTGCAGCCCTTCGATTCTCGTAATGTCATTCCGGGAAGACTGGGTGTGGCAGGGCCTTTCAGCTTCGATCGGACCGCCCTGGCCGGTGCGATCGCGGCGGCCGCGGTTCGGCATCCGCTGCCCGCCTTCCTCGATTCCCCGCTGCCCCCACCGCCGGTCGCGGATGTGGACCTGGCCGAAATGACCGAACTCCTCCTTCACCCGGCCCGTGGCTTTCTCAAGCAACGGCTCGACGTGGCAACACGCTACGACCCGGACGAGCCGTCGGACGACCTGACCGTGGAACTCGATTCCCTTGCTGAATGGGCGGTCGGTGATCGTCTGCTGCGCGACAGACTGTCCGGCGTCGACGAGAAGTCCTGCGGCGACGTCGAATGGCGGCGCGGCCTGCTGCCACCGGGGCCGTTGGGGACGATCGCTCTGTCCAGTGCGCTGGACGAGGTGCGGCCGCTGATCGATCGAACCGCCGCCATGCTCACCTCACCGGCGCGGACCGTCGACGTCGTTGTCGCGCTGGACGGGGGTCGCGAATTGCGCGGCTCCGTGGCCCGGGTACACGGCGATCGTATTGTCTCGGTCGGCTACAGCAAACTCGGTCCGAAACCTCAGCTTGCCGCCTGGATTTCGCTGATCGCTTTGTCCGCGGCACATCCGGGTCGGTCGTGGACGGCGATCGCAGTCGGTCGGGGTGACCCGGGATCACCGCGGAGTGCAACCCTGGGTCCGGTTGACGGGAAAAGGGCGAAAGAGATTCTGCGACAACTCGTCGACCTCTACGACCGGGGGATGAGATCCCCATTACCGTTGCCGCTGAAAACGTCTGTCAACTTCGCCGACGGCCGGCGTTCGACGAACAGCGACGATGAGGCCATTCGGCGCGCCAACCAGGCATGGACGAGTGGCAAATTCCCCGGTGAGGACGCCGACCAGTCCCACATCCTGATCTGGGGAAGCGGGGCGCCGTTGGGGAAATTGTTGGCGGTGGCACCCGAACCCGACGAGAAGTGGGCCGGCGTCGCCAGTCGATTGGGCGAATTATCGCTCCGTCTGTGGTCGCCGATCTTCGACAACCGCACCTTGGCAACCCTGTGACGACGAACGCCACCGCGATCCCCCCGGTGCGGCCCTTCGACATCCAAGATCCACTGCCCACCGGGACAACGGTTCTCGAGGCGAGCGCCGGCACCGGCAAGACCTACACGGTCGCCGCTCTGGTCGCCCGGTACATCGCCGAAGGTGTTGCGACGCTTGACGAGGTGCTGGTTGTCACGTTCGGCAGAATGGCGAGCCAGGAACTCCGGGAGCGCGTGCGCGAGCAATTGGTGTCCGCGAGGAGGGCCTTGACCGATCCGGTCGCCGCCCGGGCCTCGGCCTCCGATCTGGTCACCGTGCTCGCATCGGGCGACGACGACGAGGTGGCCGACCGCCGCCGCCGGCTGACCAGGGCGCTGGCCGATTTCGATGCCGCGACCATCGCAACCACCCATCAGTTCTGCCAACAGGTATTGGCCGGACTGGGGGTGGCCGGGGACTCCGACCCTTCATCGACGCTGGTCGAGGACCTTGATGACCTGGTCGTGGAGGTCGTGGACGACCTGTACGTCCTGCGTTACGCCCGCGACGGCTCTGAGGCGCCCGGTATCGGTAGGAAGCTGGCGTTGGAGTTGGGGCGAGCCGCCCTGAAGGATTCCGAGGCTCGGCTGGAGCCGGCCGGTGAGCCCGCCACCTCGCCCGCCGCGCTGAGATACCGATTCGCCGGCGCGATCCGCAAGGAGGTCGACCGGCGCAAGCGCCAACGCGGACTGCTCGGCTTCAATGATCTGCTCAGCCGACTTGCGAAGGCACTCGAACCCGTGGACGCCGCCGCCCGGCAGCGCATGCGGGCGCGCTGGAAGATCGTATTGATCGACGAATTCCAGGACACCGACCCCGTGCAGTGGGACGTGCTCAGGTTGGCGTTTGCCGGGCAGTCGACGCTGATCCTGATCGGTGACCCGAAGCAGGCGATCTACGCATTTCGGGGTGGCGATGTCGTTACCTATCTTGCCGCCGCCAAGACGGCCGAAACTCAGGCCACCCTGGCCCAGAATTGGCGCAGCGACCGACCTTTGGTCAATTCATTGCAGGTGCTCTTCGCCGGGGCCGAGCTCGGGGATCCGGCAATTGTGGTGCGACCCGTGTCCGCGGCCTTCGCCGGCTCGCGGCTTCGGGGGGCTCCTTCGGATGCCCCCCTACGGCTACGCGTCTTTGGGCGGGGCCATTTCAACAAAGGTTCCCGCGCCCGGGTCAACGTCGATCAGGTCAGACCACCTATTGCCAAGGACCTTGCTGTCGACATTGCCCGTTTGTTGACCTCTGGGGCGACGTTCGACGATCGACCGCTGATCGCCGGGGACGTCGCGGTGCTGACCAACACCCATGCCCAGGCCCGCCTGGTGCGGGAAACTCTTGCCGGAGTTGGTATTCCGTCGGTGATGGCCGGTGCCGGAAGTGTGTATGCGACGCGGGCCGGGGAGGACTGGCTGGTGCTGCTCGAGGCCTTGGAGCAGCCGCACCGGTCCGGCCGCGTTCGGGCGGCGGCGCTCACGCCGTTCCTCGGGCGGACGGCGGTCGATCTGGACCGTGGGGGCGAGGCGCTGACCGACGAGCTTGGGGCGCTGCTGCGCGGCTGGGCGGATCTGCTGCAATCCCGGGGAATTGCCGCACTGCTTGAACTCTCGTTTGCGGAGCAGAATCTGCCAGGACGAATTCTCGGCGAAATCGACGGCGAACGCCGGCTGACCGATCTTCGTCACGTCGCCCAGGGTCTGCAGGCCGCGGCGGCCGACGACGGGCTGGGATTGTCCGCCCTGGTCGAATGGCTGCGCCACCGTCGCGACGAAGCCGCGGTCGACCAGAGCGCGGAGCGCATCCGGCGGCTGGACAGCGACGCGGCGGCGGTCCAGGTGATGACCCTGCACGTCAGCAAGGGTCTTCAATACCCTGTCGTCTATCTGCCGTTCGCTGCCGACCGCTGGGTGGCCGGTGATGTCACCACCCTGCTGCTGCACGACGAAACAGGACAGCGGGTGCTCGACGTGGGCGGCATGACGAGCACCGGAAGAGCCCAGCGGGAATGGGGTGCACTGCACGACCAGGCCGGTGAGGCGCTGCGCCTGCTGTACGTCGGGCTGACCCGCGCCCAGTCGCAGGTCATCACCTGGTGGGCGCCGTCCACCAACACCCCCGACTCCGGGCTGCATCGGCTGCTCTTCGGCCGAACCCCCGGGAGCGGCGAAATCCCTGACAGCACAGCGCTTCCGGATGATGCCCAGGTCGCCGCGACGTTGGCGGCACTACAGGCGCGTGGCGGTCCGGTGGTGGAGGAGGCCACATCACCCGCCTACCTGCCGGTTGTTCCGGCGCTGCATTCCAGCGAAGACTTCGCCATCGGCTCCTTCGGGCGACCGCTGGACACCGCCTGGCGTCGCGCCTCCTACAGTGCTTTATCCGCTGCGGGCAGCACTGCTTTATCCGCTGCGGGCAGCACTGCCCTATCTGCTGCACGCAGTGCCCGGGAGTCCGAGCCGGGAGTGGCCAGCGAGCCGGAGACCGGTGAACGCGATGACGAGGCCGTCACCCTCAACCGGTTGCCCACCGGAACCGGCGAAAGCGCGCTGCGCCAAGTGCCCTCACCGATGGCTCATCTCCCGGCCGGGACCTCCTTCGGAACACTCGTACATGCCGTGCTGGAGACCACGGACCCGCAGGCATCGGACCTGCTGGCCGAGCTGACCGAGCGCTCCCGCGAACAGCTTTCGCGTCGGCCCGGTGGAATGACCGCGTCCCAATTGGCCGCAGCGCTGCTGCCGGTGCTGCAAACGCCGCTCGGCGCACTCTGCGATCACCTCACCCTGGCCGACGTGTCGGTGCGGGACCGGTTGACAGAGCTGGATTTCGAGATTCCGCTGGCCGGCGGGGATAGGCCGAACGCCGAGGTCACTCTCGGCGACCTGGCGCCGCTGGTCCGTCGTCATCTGGGCGCGAAAGACCCGCTCTCCGGTTACGCCGACCGGATCGCGTCACCGGAGATGGCCTGGCAATCGCTGCGGGGCTATCTCACGGGCAGCCTGGACGCCGTGTTGCGGCTGCCGGGGCCGCGTTATGTCATCGCTGACTACAAGACGAACTGGCTCGGCGAATTCGGCGGCGAGCCGCTGACCGCGTCGGACTATCGTCCAGAAGCGCTGCGCCAGGCCATGACCCACTCCGATTACCCGCTCCAGGCGATGCTCTACTCGGTGGCGCTGCATCGGTTCCTGCGGTGGAGGCAGCCCGGATACTGTGCGGCACAGCACCTCGGCGGGGTGCTGTATCTCTACGTGCGGGGAATGTGCGGTCCCACAACGCCGTTGGTGGACGGTGAACCGTGCGGCGTGTTCGGCTGGCAGCCACCGGGGGCCCTGGTCGAGGAGCTGTCGGCGATGCTCGACGGCGGACTGTGATGAGCCCTGGCGCGGACAATCGGGGCCGGGCATGACAAGGCCGGCGGAGATTGTCGACCCGCTGGACGTGCGCTTCGCCCTGGGTGCGACCGGCCTGCTCCGTGAATTCAATGTCGACGAGGTGCTGAGCAGCGCCGATATCCACGTCGCGAACAGGCTGGGGCTGTTGGCCGGCGAATCGGACGAGGAAGTGCTGCTGGCGGCGGCCCTGGCGGTCCGTGGAGTTCGCGGCAGCTCGGTGTGCGTGGATCTCACCACCACGCACCTGATCGACCCGACCCTGCCGTGGCCCGGGTGCCCGGCGTGGGTGGAGAAGGTGAAAGCCAGTGTGCTGGTCGGCCCCGGTCGGCCGCTCCGCTGGGATCTGGGCCTGCTCTATCTCGACCGGTACTGGCAGCAGGAGGATCAGGTCAGGGCCGACCTGGTGGCCAGGGAGACCCGGCTTCCACCTTCGGTTGACGCCGATCTGTTGCGCTCCAGCCTTGACCGCCTGTTTCCGGGACCATCGAGCCTGCAGCGACTGGCTGCGGAAGTCGCGACTCATCGATGGACGACGGTGCTCGGTGGCGGTCCAGGGACCGGAAAGACGACTACGGTGGCCCGGATGCTGGCCGTGCTGTTCGATCAACATGGATCGGGTTTGCGGGTGGCGCTCGCCGCTCCCACCGGTAAGGCGGCCGCGCGCCTGCAGGAGGCGGTCCAGCAGGCCGCGGTCGGTTTCCAGGAGCCTGACCGCGACCGGGTCGGACGGTTGACGGCCTCGACGTTGCACCGGCTGTTGGGCTTCAAACGTGGCTCCAGCACCCGCTTCCGTCACGACCGGGAAGATCGTTTGCCGCACGATGTGGTGGTCGTCGACGAGGCGTCCATGCTGTCGTTGACGCTGATGGCCCGACTGCTGGAAGCGATGCGGCCGGACGCCAGGCTCGTGCTCGTGGGTGATCCCGATCAACTCGCCTCGGTGGAGGCCGGTGCTGTGCTCGCCGACCTGGTGGCGGGCCTGAACGAGCGGCCGACATCGATGGCCAGCCGGTCGCTCGGCCGATCGATCGCCCCCGTCGACGGGGTGAGCGGTGAACACGGTGTCGTCGTGCTCGGCAAGACGTGGCGTTTCGGCGGGGCGATTGCGGACCTGGCGATCGCCGTCCGGGACGGGCAGGCCGACCGGGCCGTCGAGGTGCTGCAGGCCGACGCCGCGGTGTTGTCGTTGGGCGAGTCCGTCGAGGAGGTCAGGGCGGATGTGGTGGCGAGTGCGGGCGCCATCCGGGCCGCCGCGCAACGTGGGGACGGACAGACCGCGCTCGAATCTCTTGCACAGCATCGCGTTCTGTGTGCGCACCGGACGGGCCCGTACGGCGTCGAGGCGTGGAGCCTGCGGATCGAGCGCTGGCTGGCCGAGACGACCGGCGTGGCCCCGGAGGGCGAGTGGTACGTCGGGCGGCCATTGCTGGTGACGGTCAACGACAATGCGCTCAAGCTCTACAACGGGGATACCGGGGTGGTGATCCGGCAGTCGGACGGCACGCTCCGGGCGGTGTTCGCCCGCGGCGACGGCCTGGTCGATTTTGCCCCCAGCCGGCTCTCCAATGTGCAGACAGTGCATGCGATGACGGTGTACCGGAGCCAGGGCAGCCAATTCCAGCGGGTCAGCGTCGTGCTGCCGCCCAGCGATTCTCCGCTGTCCTCCCGCGAGATGCTTTATACCGCACTGACCCGCGCCCAGAAGCAGGTGAGACTGGTAGGCACCGAGCAGGAGTTACGCGCCGCCATCGGCCGGCCGGCCGCCAGGGCCAGCGGTCTCCGGTTGCGGCTGTCCGGCCGGAACTCCACCTCGCAATGACCAGGCCCGCCATGATCAGGTCCGCCCCGACCGCGACGAGGCGACCGTTCGCGCTCGGTTTGATCGCCGTGTTGCTGACCGGATGCGGCGGCGGCGGTCCAGGCGCAGTGGTGACCGTGACATCGGATCAGACCGTCGTGACGTCGCCGACCCGGGCGGCCACGTCCTCCGAGTTTTCGGCGAGCGTGCCCTCGACATCCCGACCGGCCACCACCACCCGGACGTCGACGAGTTCATCGGGTCCCGTTCCTCGCACCAGCGAGGCAACCGCCACGCCGGCATCAGGAAACGACTGCGCGGCAGACGCTTTGGGCGGGCTGACACCGGCGCAGCTGGTGGGCCAGCTGCTGATGATCGGCGTCCCCGTCGAGAACCTCCTGACCGCCGACGATATGGTCCGCACCATGCCGGTGGGCGGACTGTTCCTGGCCGGGCACTCGAGCGCATCACCGGAATCGATGAGCACCAGCGTTTCCGCGCTTCAGGCTGCTGCTCTGATAACGAGTGGCGTGTCGATGCACATCTCGGTGGACCAGGAGGGTGGGCAGGTGCAGACGCTCGGCCCGCCGGGATTCCCGCCGATCCTCTCGGCCCTGCTGCAGGGAACTCAGGACCGTGATCAACTCCGGGGAGCCACGGACACCTGGGCGAGGGAACTGGTGGCCGCCGGCATCACGTTGGATCTGGCGCCGGTCGCCGACACCGTGCCGGCGGGCACCGAGCAGTCCAATCCGCCGATCGGTGCCTTCGACCGGCAGTTCGGCTCCGACCCGAAAGCCGTTGCAGATTCGGTCGTCACCGTCGTGGCCGCGATGCAGTCCGTGCATCTCGGGGCCACGGTCAAACACTTTCCCGGCCTGGGCCGCGTGCAGGCCAACACAGACACGTCCGAAACAGCCGTCGATTCCGAGATGACCTCGACCGACAGCTACTTGGAGCCGTTCCGGCGAGCCATCGCCGCCGATACCGATGCGGTGATGGTGTCGTCGGCCACCTACCCGCTCATCGACCCTGACCACCCGGCGGTCTTCTCCAGCCGGATGATCAGGGGCCTGCTGCGAAAGTCGTTGGGATTCAACGGGTTGGTGATGACCGATGACGTCGGCGGGGCGGTCGCCGTCAGCTCGGTTCCGGTCGGCCGGCGGGCGGTCGATTTCATCGCCGCCGGTGGCGACATGGTGCTGACCGTCCAGGAGACCGACCTGCCGGCGATGACCGCGGCGCTCACTTCCCGCTACCGCACCGATTCGGCCTTCCGGGTCAGGGTAGGCGACGCCGCGCTGCACGTGCTGCGCAGTAAACAACGGCTCCGGGTGCTCAAATGTGGTTCTCAGTGAAAAAGAACGGGATGGTGTGAAATGCGCGCAGTAGTCATCGAGTCCTTCGGTGAGCCATCGGAGGTACTCACCATCGTCGACCGGCTGAAGCCCGAACCCGGAGCCGGGCAGGTCCGTATCCGGATGACCATGTCGCCGATCCACAACCACGACATCGCAATAGTCAGAGGGGTTTACGGGTACAAGCCCCCACTGCCGGCAGTGCCGGGCACGGAGGCGGTCGGCGTGGTCGATGCCCTCGGCGCGGGCGTATCGAAACCCGTTGTCGGGCAACGGGTGACCGTCGGTGGTGCGTCATCCACGTGGGCTGAGTTTTTCCTGGCCGCTGCCGCCCGGGTGGTTCCGGTACCCGACGGGCTGGGCGACGAGATCGCCTGCCAGCTGATCGCCATGCCGATGTCAGCGATGACCCTGCTCGAGGATCTGGACATCGGATCGGGTGAGTGGATGATCCAGAACACCGCCAACGGTGCTGTGGGCAAAACGGTCGCGATGCTGGCGGATGCTCGCGGGGTGAATGTGGTCAACCTCGTCCGACGGGATGCGGGTATTGCCGAGTTGGAATCGCTGGGAATACACAACGTTGTCTCCACCGAACAGGAGGATTGGCGCGACCGGGTGAAGGATGTGACCGGCGGGGCGCCGGTCGTCAGAGCCGTCGACTCGATCGGGGGCACAGCCGCCAACGACCTTCTCGACACCGTCGCGCCCGGCGGGATGCTGATGTCGTTCGGGGCGATGTCCGGAAAGCCGCTAGAGATCGACGTCGGAAATCTGCTTTTCAAACAGACGACGGTGAAAGGGTTCTGGGGGTCCAAGCGAATGGAGGACACCAGCCCCGGCGACGCCGCAAGGATGATCGGCGAACTGATCCGGCTGGCCACGGACGGGACGCTCCGACTGCCGGTGCGGGCCCGTTTCGATCTGGCGCGGGCCGCCGAGGCCGCGGCGGCCAGCGCTGTTCCCGGCCGGGTCGGGAAGGTCGTGCTGACGGCGTAGTGACTGCGACGCTGCGGCGTCTACTGCAATCGACTCAGACAGCCCTCCGGCTCTGGGGACTGCCCTACCCGCCGGGTCCGGCGACCAGGACGCTGCGCCATTCGCCGACTTCCAGGTTGGTGGTCTGGGTGGGGGTGAGGGGTTGGGTCAGGGTGCCGCCGGCGCCGTTGGTGGCGGTCCAGGTGACGGTCCAGTTCGCGA
>JBBRDH010000022.1:0-47517 GCA_038204125.1 Mycobacteriales bacterium | reverse complement strand
CGGCCAGTCGTCGCTGCCTGACGGCTGGATGAACCGTCCGCTACCGCGGGTCTTCGAGAACGCGGGCGCCGCGAGAATCTTTTCGCACCAGGCCAGGCCGGCCAGCAGGGTCGCTTCGTCAGCTCCGCCGGGGTCGCTCAGATAGTTCGGGTCGATGAGCGGTTTGTCCAGGGGGTTCGCTGAGGCGAGGCGGATGGTTCCGGTGCTTTTGGGCTGCAGCAGGATGGCCCCGACGGTGACGCCATGGCTGGGTGCCGGTACCAGGCCCTCACCGATGTAGGGCACGACGGCGAACAGGATTTCGATGTCGGGCACCGCCAGCGCAGGGTCGGTGCGCACGAAACAGTAGGCCTCGGCGACGTTGGAGGTGAGCATTCCCCACTGGTTGGTGGTGAAGTCCTCCAACTGATCCTGGGCCAGCCGAATCGAGGTCGTGGCTGATCGGTAGTGGCGGCTTGGCGCTAACCGGCTGAGATGATCAGCGCAGACACCCCCGGCATCGGCAGGTCGAAGTCGAGCCGCAATCGACCACCCTCGACAACGGCAACGCCGGGTGGCTCGAGTTCTTCCAGCCGATCGAGTTGATGCAGCGTGCTCCACTGCTGCAGAGTCGGCCAGTCGGCCCCGCCGCTCATCTGCTCCCACCGTTTGAGGACGTTCGTATGGGCCGCGTCGATCCGCCGGTGAGAGATAGTCACCGGACCATCGGCAAGGTCGTCGACGGTGAGCTCGATCCTTCGGTCCAACATGGGATCGCCGTCGACCTTCCGTTGTTCCAAGGTTGAGTTCCAGATCAGCACCGACAGTGTTCCGACTGTCGAGGAAGCAGTACGAGTCGATGCGGCGAGCGCCTGCACCATCCCGCCCGCTCCGTCGCCCGCGACGCTCACCTCGTGCTCGTCGTCGCCCAGTTCCTCCAGCAGACGCAATGCCCAGAACCGGGGCTTTCGCAGATTACCAACGCTGAGCAGACCGAAGCCGCCGTGCAGCAGGGCCGAGGGCCTGCCGAGTTCCTCGAAATGGTCCGAGGCGACCCAATGGGACAAGGCATCGATCCGGCCCATCGCAGAGGCCATGCCCCGCAACAGGAATCCTGCGCCGAGCACGCCGTCCCCCACTCGCTTGAAATGGGTCGGCGTCGGACCCCATTCCGTCCACCAGATCTGGGCATCGGACCTCCCGTATCGCTCCAGCGTCGCCCTGAAGTCCATCGGTGCATTTCCGTACACATGCGTGGAAACGAAATCCAGCGGTGCGCCGCTATCTTGTACGTGGCGTAAAAGGTCATCGACCCACGCGGCCGCGGCCGTTGACGGCCCACCCACGACGAGCTGCCGGTCCACGGACCTGACGGCACGGGCGGTCTCGTCGTAGAGCCGGAAGTACTCCTGTTGGGAGCCGGCCCAGAACACTTCGAGGTTGGGCTCGTTCCACACCTCGAAGCTCCAGGTGCGCACCTCGTCGAGACCGTACCTGTCGACCAGGTGGGCAGTCAGATCGGCGATGAGGGCCGACCAGCGTTGCCAATCCTTCGGTGGCGAGATGATCGCCCGGTAGGCGAACACCGTTGCCTCCGGATCACGTGCCAGGTCACGTGGCATGAAGCCCAACTCGACCACCGGTCGCAATCCGAGCGAACGCAACAGGTCGTAAACCCGGTCGATCCCGGCGAAATCGTGGATCGACCGGCCATCGACCTCCCGGTAGGTGCCGAGATCATCGCCCAGAATCGCGTGCGCTCGGACGTGGGTGACACCGAGTTCGTCGTGCGCGATGGCGAGCGCGTCGCCGAGTTCCGCGCCGATCACCCGTCCTCCACTGCTCTCGGTGGACAACAGGTGGCTCAGATGCTCCGAGCCGATCATCGGACGCCACGGCCGACGCAACCTCTGGTGACCTGCGCCGGCCACCCGGACCGTCACCGATCCCTCTGACTGCACCTGCTCGGGTGGCACACCACGACTGAGCGGGCCAGCGGTGTCGACATCGATCACTGCCGCCACCGCATACCAGACCTGTGATCCGGCACCGTCCGTGGTGTCGGTGTAGGGCCCGTGCGGAATCGCAAGGACATCTTCGCCGTCATGATCGATGACGGTGAACGGTCCGTCCGGCCCTGGTCCCCGCTGCACGAGATAGCCTGCGGCGCCTGGCACTTCGTCCCATTCAACAGTGACCTGTCCGCGGCCCGCCACCGCCCGCACCCCGGTCGGCATCGACAGCGTCCCGGCGGCCCGGGAGCCCGAGCGGCGATGATCGATGCGCTTCAGCCAGTCCTGATGGGCGATCGAATCAGTGACCATGCCCGCCACCAGCATGCCCGCCACCAGCATGCCCGCCACCAGCGGTGGGCCGCACGAATGCAGGCACCGAGAATGTCTCCGCCTGCAGGTACTTGATGTCCACCTTTCCGACCGGATCGGCAGCCCAGCGGCGCTGCATGGTGGAACCGGTGAGCGCGTTGTCCAGGCCTGCCATGATCATCGCCTGGTCCAGGATGAGGTACCGGTGCCCGACCGTGCCCGTTTTCGGGTCGACCGAATCGAAGAATCCGTCGGGGCCGTAGATGTCCGGGTACAACCTCCGCAGGTTGGTGATGTTGCGGAATGCGGACTGCGGCAACGTGTCCAACGCCAGGAACGACGCATGCGGGGTCACTGCGCCGGTCTCGTAAGCGCAGCAGGATCCGCCGGTCGCCAACGCGGTTGCTCCGTAGGCGGCGTAGCCGCCGGTGTCGTCCGGAGTGCTGGAGGGCGACAGCCCCCAGACCGGGTAGCCCATCTCGTTGGTCGTCCAGGCGATCATCGCCCTGGTGTAGTTCTGATCATTCGCACCGAAACTCCTGCGCCCGTAGATCGTTTCGGGAACAACGAGGTTCGGCATCAGCCCTTCGAAGGCGCTTCCTCCCCAACTGGGCGCGTAATCGATGCCGTCGTAGGTGTAGTGGCCCTCGACAACCTGGAACTTTTTGTGCGACAACGGGTCCGTTATCGTGACGGTAGGGCCGACCGGAGTCTGCTCCTGGCCGTACTGGGCGGGCTCGGTGCGCCAGGTTCGCCACCAGGTGTCACCGGGCAAAGTGTGGGTGCCGATCCCGACGTAGGACACGATCCGGGTCTCGGTGTTGATCATGCCGTATTCGAAGGTCGCCGGCCCCTGGCCTACGATCCATCCGCCGTAGAGTTGGCCACCGTTGGGATCGGTTGCCTGGTCTGCCTTGTCGTAGAACTGGGAGTAGTTCATCTTCGCCAGCAGCGCACTGGCCCGGCTCGACAGGGCCGGATCGGCCTGCCTCGCGATGACCAGACCTGCTCCGTACCAGCCGTTGTCGACCGAGGAGATCAGCTCCCCGGCATAGTCGGCCGGAACCGGCTTCTCGGTGGGCTGGCCCGGGTTGTCGACCGCCTGCCCGGTCGTCGTGCTGTACCAGCTCAGCAGGAAGCCGTTCCACTTCTGCAGCTTCTCGATGGCGGTGAGGGCGCGGTTGAGCCTGGTGTGCTCTTCACGCCGCGAAATCAGACCCATGTCGGCGGCCGCGGCAATGCTCCAGAGATTTACTCCCAGATTGGTCGGCGAAGTGTAATGCCCCTGTGGTGCGCCGTCGAAGCCGATGTTGTCCATCGGCAGATGAGTCTGCGGATCGTCCGCTGCGACGAAGTACTTCCAGGTGTCCCTGGCGACCCGCAGCAGCGAGGACTTCTGCGTGCTGGTCAGCGAGACCGTGTCCGGGCAGGCCTGTGCGATGCAGTCGTTGTTGCCGTGGGCCCGAATGCCTGCGTGCGCCAACGGCGCACCGAGCAACACGGTGGAGGTAACGGCCAGACCAGCCGCGAGCGCGACCATCTGGCGTCCAGGACGGAACATGGTGATTCCTCTCGGTAAGAATTCGCGAAAGCTGGGTGGGCACCAGTTCAGGTATCCGCGCCCGCAAAGGGATTTGGTATCGCGTCCAGCAAGGCGATCGTGTATGGATCCACTGGATGCTGCAGAACCGTGGCGGTTCCGCCGGCTTCGACGATCCGCCCCTTGTGCAGCACGATGAGGTGATCGGTGACCACCCTGGCGCTGAGTAGGTCGTGGGTGATGTACAGCAGGGAGAGTCCCCGCTCCGCCCGTAATTTGGCCAGCAGACGCAGCACATCTGCCCGCATCGAGACGTCCAGCATGGACACGGGTTCGTCGGCCACGATCAGCTCCGGTTCGCAGGCCAGTGCCCTGGCGATCACCACCCGCTGACGCTGTCCACCGGACAGCTGATGAGGCATCTTCTCGGCAAACTGCCGAGCGGGGCTGAGCCCAACCGTTTCAAGCAGCTCGTGCACCCGGTCGTGCGCCTGTTCGGCCGTCATCCCGAGAAAATTTGCCAACGGTCGACTGAGCGCATATTCGATGGTGTGCACTGGATTCAGGGCGCCGTACGGATCCTGGAAGACCATCTGGACCTTGCTGTGATATCGGCGGCGGGCCGAACGTCCCAGGGCGTCGACCTGCAGGTCACCGAAATGCACGGAGCCGGAGGTTGGAATCTCGGACCCGAGGATCAGCTTGGCGATGGTGCTCTTCCCGCTGCCGCTGCCTCCTACCAGGCCGAGGGCCGTCCCCGGCGGCAGGGTGAAACTGACGTCGTCGACCGCGGTGGTCGTCGCCGATCGCCTGGTTTTCTTGTAGATCTTGCTGACGGAGTCGAACTTCAGGATAGGAACTTTCGAGGACTCAGACATGGGTGGTCCCTGCTGCTGCGAGGCCTGGCGCCCTGACATGGCAGGCAGCCAATCCAGCGCCGAGCGGCCGCAGCGGAGGATCCACCTGTCGGCAGACGTCAACGACGAATTCGCACCGGTCGGCGAAACTGCAGCCGCTCAACGGCAGTGAAAGGTCAGGCGGTGAGCCGGCAATTCCGCCGAGATTGATCTCCTTGGCGCGCGGATCGGCATAACAATTGAGTAATGCCTCCGTATACGGATGATGCGGGCCACGCAACATCTCACCCGACGGCTGGTCCTCGACGATCCGGCCGCCGTACATCACCAGGACCCGATCCGTGGCATCGAGGACCACCCCGAGGTCGTGACTGATCAGCACGGCAGTGAAACCCCTGGCGCGCTGCAAGTCCTTGATGGTCTTCATCACGGCAGCCTGGACGATCACGTCCAGAGCGGTGGTCGGCTCGTCGAAGACGATCATCCGGGGTTCGAGGGCCAACGCCAAGGCGATCGCAACCCGCTGCCGCATACCGCCGGACAGCTCGTGCGGGAACCGTCCCAAGACTTCGTCGTCCAGCTGAACGCTGTCCAAGAGCTCCTTTGCCCGGCGACGAACCTCGGCCGAGCCGGCTTTGCCGTGGGCTCGAAGGACGTCGCCCACATGATGTTCGACGGTACGGACGGGGTTGAGCGCGTTCATGCCGCTCTGCAGGACCAGAGCGAAACCGCCGCGTCGCTGGGCGCGCAGCTGTTCGCCGGAAAGCGTTGCGATGTCGGTCCCGTCGAAATCGATGCGGCCGGACTCCAACCGCGCCGGTGGCCGCAGCAACCGCGTCAGGGCATACCCGAGCGTGGATTTCCCACAGCCTGATTCCCCGACCAGCCCGACGAACTCACCTTCGGCCAAGGTCAGGTCGAGGTCCCGGACAGCCCATATCCTGGTGGCGGCCGTTCGTTTCCGGCGTGACAGGCCGGCCGACGGCTCATAGACCACGTTCACAGCGCGGGCCGTCATCAGCGTCGGCCGGTGAAGGCGCGGCGCGCTGTTCAGCACCATCGGGGCAGTCATGACTTTTCCCTCAGTCGTGGATTGGACAAAGCGTCAACGCCGAAGTTGATGAGCGCGAACGCCACCATCAGCAGCGCGATGGCCAGGCCCGGCGCCAGGATCAAGGCCCACTGGCCGACCAGCAGCGCCTTGTTGTTCTGCGCCCAATACAGCATCGTGCCCCAGCTGACGGTGGCCGGATCGCCCAGACCGAGGAATTCGAGACTGGCCTCGCCGAGCACAGCAGCGACCGCGGCACCGAAGAAGCTCGCCGCCACGACGGACGTCATGTTCGGCAGGATCTCTCGGAACACCAATCGCAGCAACCGGTCTCCGGCAAACTCCGCAGCCGTCACGAAGTCGCGGGATCGCAGCGTCGAAGTTTGGCTGCGGATGACCCTGGCACCGGTGGCCCAACCGGTCACCACCACGACGAGGGTGATCACCGGGACTCCCCTGGTCGGCAGGTACGCCGCCAGGATGATCATCAATGGAATACCCGGGATGACAAGGGCCAGGTTGGTGACAAAGCTCAGTATCTCGTCGACCACTCCGGGCAGATAGCCGGCGATCAGCCCGACGAGAGCTGCCACCAATGTCGCGGTGATACCGGCGGCGAAGCCTACGAAAAGGGAAACCCTTGTCCCGTAAATCAATTGGGACAGGCCGTCCTCACCGTTGCCGGTGGTGCCGATCCAATGCAGGCTGCTCGGATTCAGGTAGGGCTCAAAATCAGTACGGGTCGGTGAGTAGGGGGCGAGTAACGGTGCGAGGATCGCCACCGCAATCATCAGGCCCAACAGGATCAGGCCGGTGCGTGCCTTTCCGTTGCTCCACAAAGTCCCGAACGAGCGAGCCAGGAATCGCAACGGACCGGGCAGCGATCTGCCTACCGACGGAATCGAAACGGCCCTGGCTGGATCGGCGCCTGCGGAGCCCGAGCCGACCGGTCCGGCGACCGGCGCGCCCGAATCTGTTTTTTGTAGCGGTGTTTCGGGAATCGTTGTCATCGCCGCACCCTCGGATCGAGGCGGACATAGAGCATGTCAACCAGGTAGATGGCCACCAGGGTGGTGACCGTGATGATCAGAAACAGCGCCTGCATCAGGGGGTAGTCGCGATTGCTGACCGCCCGGTAGAGCACCAGTCCGACGCCCGGATAGGAGAAGACGCCTTCCACCAGAACGGACCCGCCAACCACCGCGGCCAAGGTCAGGCCGAACGAGGTCAGCGGCGGCAGCAGCGCATTTCGCGCGGCGTACCGCAGCGCCACTGTGCGGGTGCGCAGACCGTTGGCCTCGGCGAACGTCACGTAATCCTCGCCAAGGGTGCTGATCATGTTGTTGCGCATGCCCAACACCCAGCCGCCCATCCCGGTGATCACCAGAGTGAGTGCCGGCAGGATGCTGTGCGCTGCTGCGTCCCCGAGGAAAGTCAGATTCAGGCTGGGCGTCAAACCATCTGTGTAGCCGCCGCCGAGCGGCCACCAGCGGAATTTGAAAGCAAAGACATACAGCAACAGCAGGCCGGCCCAGAACGGCGGGAAAGCCCCGGCGAACGTAGTGCTCAGAGTCAGCGTGGTGTCGATGCCCCGGCCCCGGCGCCAACCAGCCAGGACGCCGAGCAGGGTGCCGATCACGAATTGGAAGACCGTGCAGAATCCGATCAGCACGAGCGTCCAGGGCAGCGCTTGACGAATGGTGTCGATGACCGGCTGGGTGGGATCGGTATAGGAGACCCCGAACTGGAGGTGTACGACGTTGTTCAGGTAGGCGAAGTACTGGGAGAACACAGAGCCGCTGGGTGAACCCAGCTGCAGCTCGATGGCCCGGCGCTGCGCGTCGGTCACCACCTGCCCGGTCGAAGCGATCTTGGCCAGCGCGGCATCCGTCGGTGAGCCCGGCATCAACCTGGGCAGCAGGAAGTTCACCGTCACGGCCGCCCAGAGGGTGAGCAAGAACTGGATCGTCTTGCGCAGGGCGTACGGCACGTCACGCCGCCTTGATGTGCGTCAATACCGTCCACAGAGAGTTGTTGTAGGGAGTCGGCAGGGTGTACGGATCGGCCTTCGACGGCCAGCCCGTGTAGTCCTTGCTGGTGAACAGACCCCAGCTGCCGCCGTAGTACATCAGAACGGCCGGGACCTGGCTGAACATGATCTGCTGCAACACGTTGGTAGCCGTCTTCTGGCCGGCCTCGTCGGTCGCGGCTGCCAGCGCGGCCAGGGCGTTGTCTGCGGCCGGGTCGGAGAACCGCTGGAAGTTGTTCGTCGTGGCCGTTCCGATCTTCGCCGTCAACTTACTGTTCAGAGCATTGTTGAAATCGGTGTAAGGATTACCGGTGCCGCCGAAGCCGCCGAAAGCGGCGTCAAAGCTGCCGCTCTGCGTGGCCAAGGTGTACTGCGCGAACTGCGGGTTGTCGATCGTGACCTTGATGCCCGCCTTGGCGAGCTCCTGCTGAACTTCTTGGGCGGCCTGCTGCCAGTCGGTGAATCCGTTGGGAACCATGATCGCCATCGCGGCCTGTTTACCGGAGGTGTCAACGAGTTGGCTGCCCTGCATCTTGAAGCCGGCTTTGGCGAATGACGCCGTCGCGGCGGAGTTGTCCTGGGTGACGACACCCTTGTTCGCCAGGCTCGGGTCGAGCCACTTCTCCAGGTTGGGAAGGATCAACCCTGAGCTGCTTGCCGCGTCGAGATACCCGTTGACTGCCTTCTTGGCGATCTGGGTTCGATCCATCGACTCGGAAATACCCTTACGGAAATCGACACTGCTGTACGGCTTCTTGGACAGGTTCAGATACAGCGTGATGGTGCCCCCCGGCGGGAACCAGTATGTGCGGTGTTCCTTGTCCGGAGCGACGAACGTCTGCTGTACCTGAGGCAGGAAAGAGTAGGCCCAGTCGAACTTGCCGTCCGTGATAGACAGTGCGTCGTTGGTCGTCCCCATCGGGAACTTCACCTCATTGGCGGCGACCTTGTCGGCCTGCCAGTAGGTGGGGCTCTTCTTCATCGTGTACTGGCTCGGGGTGAACGCGTCGAGCAGGTACGGACCGGTGCCGACCGGGTTCGGGTCGTTGTACTTCGTCGGGTCGGCCACCTTCTCCCAGATGCTTTTCGACACAATCGGTGTCTGGGCGATGACGTCCATGAACGGCACGTTCGCGGCCTTGAGCGTGATGCTGACCTTGTCACCAGCCGCCTTCACGGAACTGATATTCGTCCAGACACCCTTGGCATCCAGTGCCGGATATTTCTTCAGCAGGTCGAACGTGAATGTGACGTCCGCCGCGCTGAACGCAGATCCGTCCGACCATTTCACTCCGGTCCGCAGCGTGAAATCAATCTCACTGGGTCCGGGTCTGGTGTTAGCGGTGGCGAGCGCCGGGGAGTAGGCGCCGTCGATCGGACTGACGACCTCGAGCGGTTCGTACACCAGGAAATTGCCGCGCAGGTTGTTCGCGACCAGATACGGGTTGAAATTGCGAACCAGCGACGGATTTCCGTTGTCGCCCTGTACAACGAGCGCGGCTCCGCTCGAACCGGCGGCTGCCGTTCCGCCGCTCGACTGCGTGGCACCGCCACTGGTGGGCGGGGTCGCGGTGCAGGCCGCCGCGGTCGCCAGGCCGGCGGCGAGTGCTGCCACTCGCACCAAGCTTTTCCGGGTGAACATCTTCGGTCTCCTTCGGTTGAATCAACATTGATTCATAGGCACATGGTGATGGCGATGAATAGCCGGCGAAAACTGGACCCGCCCCGGACAAGAACCGGGAGGGGGCGATAAAGAAAAAGGTTCGAGACGGGAACCGTTCCGCACCCCGCGCCGACTCAGTTCTTCAAGGCAGGTGCGGGTTGCAACCGCAGCTCGATCCGATCCTTATAGATATCGGCAGTTCCACGTGCTGTGGACTGGCCGTGGGATCCCGGATTCTGCGCAGTAGGAGATCCACTGCCACTTGACCGTTCTTGGACATGGGCTGCACCGCAGTGGTCAGATGAGTGCCGCCGAGCCTGCTGAGTTGGACACCGTCGAATCCGGTGACCGGAATGCGGGGCGATCCAGTGGCCACAGCCTCATCCAGTGCCAGAAGCGCTCCGATTGCGGTCTGGTCGTTGACGCAGACAAGTCCGTCCGGCCGGGCAGCTGACCCCAGTATGTGCCGTGCCAACCGGTATCCCGCTCCGCTGGTGAAGTCGCCGATTGCCGCAGGCTCGGCCGGGACGCGCAGACCGCGGTCGCCCAGCGCCCGCTGAAACCCGGCGAACCGATCGACCGAGTCAGAAGCGTTGCGGCCGGCCACAAACGCCAGGAATCGGCTGCCGTGCACATCACAAAGATGGGCCGTCAACTCGTACGATGCGGCTTCGTTGGCCGCGGTGAGCTGATCGACCTGATCACCGCGCAACGAGGTCGAGCCAAGCACCGTCAGTGCCGTGCGAGCACTGATCCTGCGGAGGGTCGGTTGATCGGCCATGGTGGACATCACGACCAACCCGTCGCAGCGGCCGGCCGCGGTGAAGATCAGTTCCCTATCGCCCACGTCATGGCCGGCGGCGATCAACAACATGTAGCCGGCCCGCCTGGCAGCGCGTTCCATGCCTCGGATGACCTCGTCGTACCAGTAGTTTGCGTCGTCTTCCTCCCCGGCGACCGACCCGTCGGGGAAACAGAGACCCAACACGTGCGTTCGACTACTGGCGAGGCCCTTCGCCGCGGCGCTGGGCACATATCCCAGTTCGTCAACGGCCTTGAGCACCCGTTGCCTGGCGGCGAGAGTGACCCGATCGTTCCCGGCCAGCACCCGGGAAACGGTCGCCGTCGAGGTCTGGGCCGCACGGGCCACCTCGTAGACGGTCGGGGTCTTGGACATCCTCGCCTCTCTGCGAATCAGCTCAGAAATTGCTCTAGAACATTCATCTGGGAATCAGCCCTGTTCGGGGTCACAGTTCCTGCTGAACAGCAGTTCTCATCCTTGTCACTGTTGATCATGGTTTCCTGACAACCTGTGTATGCGCATACACGGACTGTTTTACATAGTGACCCACCTCACCCTGCTTGTCAACCTGGGCAGACCGTCTCGGGCCAATCGGGGGTCACCGTCGGCGCGGGCGGCCAGCCACCGCGGTGGTTGGGGGAGGCATCCTGGGCCTGGTGGCTGCTCCGCAGGGCCGGGTCCGCTCGGGCCTCATTCCCCCAGGTTGAGCGCGTTGTTGGCCACTTAATTGCTCCGCGGCCACTTGACCTACCAGATCTACCCTGGTGGACAAAGCGCGGACGGTGCCGTGACGTTGGCCGCCAACGGCGTAAGCATCGACACCGTCCTGCTGCCGCAACACTGTGAACGCGTGGTCCTGGTCGTGAGCGTGGGCGACGGTGGATTCACGGCGGATGCGACCGCCGTTCTCCACCAGCCGGGCGGTCAGATCGACTTCCGATTCTGCCCTGCCGACTCCGCCCGCCTGAGCGCGCTGGTCTGGGGCGAGCTCTACCTTCGCAACGGCAATTGGCGCCTGCGCGCAGTTGGACAGGGCTGGTCCGACGGGCTCGCGGGCTTGGCCCGGGACTACGGGGTCAACGTCGACTCACTGTTGTCGGCGGTAAGCGCACCCGGCCAGTTGCCTCGTTTGAGCTCTCTGACGGTTCTGCGGGGATGCACGAAGGGCCTTCAGGCTGAGAACCTGACGGCCCATCTCCCTCAACCGGGACTACTGTTCCGATGGGCGGACAAGGTCCGGGCGGTTCGGCTAGAAGGAGGGTCGCGGCAGAACGGTGACCAGTGACCAGGCGATCGGCGCGATCGGGCGACTCATCCTCCCGGTGCGCGGCCCCGACCAGCCGGGCGAGGTGGTGCTGACCGTCGGGGGACTGCGTGAGTCGTACTTCGCCGACAGCCCCGAACCGATAGAACGAGGGCAAACCGTCCTGGTGATCGCCGTCGGGCCGCACCGTCACGTCACTGTCGTGCCCTGGACGGAAGTGCCGATGCCCGGCTGAGCTTGCCGTTTCGTCGTCGTTGCCTTTTCGGTGAGCTCGGCATCGGCTGGCTGCCCGGAGGCTGTGCCCAAAGAGACAAAGATTTCCGGGAGGTTTCGAGGCGGCGGTGTGGTGGCCGTCCTACGATCGTTTGTGCATCCCGGTGTCGAATGGGGTGAGCAGGTAGTTTCCCGACAGAAAGAGGTTTCGATGCTCGGATACCGGGTGCCCGATCCCGACGAGGCGCTGCTGATCTCTGGCGGGCGCTCCAGCACGGGGGCGCCCTTTCGAGTGGTCATCGGCCATGGCGCCTACGTCATCCCGTTCCTTCGCCGGGCCAATATGTTGTCGTTGGCGATGACCGAGTCGGAGGTCGAGGAGAATTGCGTGACCCGGCAGGGTATCGCCTTGAATGTCAAAGCTGTGATCGCTTTCAAGGTCGGTAACGACGTCGAATCGATCGTTGCTGCCGGCCAGCGGTTTCTCTCCGACCAGGACCAGATGAGTGTGCTGACCGGACGCATCTTCGCCGGCCACCTCCGCTCCATCATCGGGTCGATGACGGTCGAGGAGATAGTCACCGAGCGGCAGAAGCTCGCCACCGAGGTGCTGGACGGGTCGAAGCAGGAAATGGCGAAGATCGGGCTGACGGTCGACGCCCTGCAGATCCAGTCGATCGACGACGGGCAGCTCGGCTATATCGCCGCAATGGCCGCCCCCCACAACGCGGCAATCCAGCAGGCGGCGTCCATAGCCCAGTCGAACGCAAATCAATTCGCTGCGCAGGCGGAGCAGGATTCCCAGCGCAAACAGGCGGAGTACCAGCGGCAGACGACCGTGCTGCAGGCCCAGTACAAGGCCGAGATCGACATCGCGCAGGCATCGGCGTCGCAGGCCGGCCCCTTGTCGCAGGCCCGGGCCCAACTCGAGGTGCTCCACGCCCAGAAAGACGTCGCCGAACGGAACGCCCAGCTGCGCGAACAGCAGTTGGTCGCAGAGGTGATCAGACCGGCCCAGGCCGAAGCCGAAAAGACCAAGATCCTCGCCGCCGCGGAGGCCGAGAAGATCCAGATCCTCGCCGCCGCAGCCGCTTCGAACAATCGCGTCGCACTGGACCGGATGTTGATCGAACAACTCCCGGAGATCGTCCGGTCGGCCGCCCAGGGCCTGAACGGCGCAAACGTCACCGTCCTCAACGGCGCGGACGGTCTGGGTGACATCGCGGCGTCGTTGGTCGGGCAGGGTTCGGCCATCTTCGAGGCCGTTCGGAAGGGTTTCCAGGGCGGGGCTCCTTCCCGCCCTTCCGACGGGCCCAGGATCGTCGGCCAGCCCGAAATCGCCCGCTGACGCCCTGGCCCGGAGCGGCTGAACACGGCGGGGCTTGTGGCTGTCGGTGCGGCGGAATACCTTTCCTGTGAGCCGACCGGCCGACTTTGCGCGCCGCGCACGGGAGCCCACCGCCCTCAGGAGGACCGATGACCACCCGAGACACCGCTTTCGCCCCCGGTACGCCCTGTTGGGTGGATCTGTTCACGTCTGACCCCGAGGCGGCAAAAGCCTTCTACGGCAACCTGTTCGGCTGGACCGCCCAGGAGGGTGGACCGGAGTTCGGGGGTTACGTCAACTTCGCATCCGAGGGCCGTCTGGTCGCCGGGATGATGGGCGGCAACATTCCGGAGTCTGGCCGCCCGGACTCCTGGAACACCTATATGGCCACCTCCGACATCGATTCCACAGTCGCATCCTCGACGGGCCTCGGGGCGACGCTGATCGCGGCCCCGATGCAGGTCGCCGATCTCGGGTCGATGGCGGTGTTGGCGGACCCGGTGGGCGGCGTATTCGGGGCTTGGATGGCCGGAACACACACCGGCTTCGCGAAGTACAACGAGCCAGGGTCCGTGACCTGGGACGAGTACCATAGCAAGGAATTCGCCGCGACCAAGGATTTCTACGCAAAGGTTTTCGGGTGGGACATGCAGCCGACCTCGGATACCGACGACTTTCGCTACTTCACCGCCAACATCGACGGAGAGGGTGTCGCCGGCATGATGGATTCACATTCCTTCCTGCCGGCCGAGGTTCCGTCGCACTGGGCGGTCTACTTCAGCGTGGCCGACACGGACGCATCGGCGCAGAAAGTTGTCGAATTGGGTGGTCAATTGCTGCGCCCGGTCGACGACAGTCCCTTCGGCCGATTGGCTGACGTACTGGATTGCAACGGAGCTGCCTTCAAGCTACACATGCCGCCCAGGAGTGCGTCCTGACGAGGTCGCGTTCGGGTTAGTTCCACCCCCTTGAATCCTGTTTGAGCGCCGTATCGACCGTCAGGGCCGAGGCGACGACGAGCGACAGCAGCGGGTCGGTCAACGGCCGGGCGATCTGCACCATGTATTTGTCGGCGGTGGTGAACAGGGTCGTGAGCAACCCCTCCCAAGTTTTCGTGATCCGCGCGACCTCGCTCCCGGTGTGGTCCTGGATGGAGAAATTCCAGGCCCGCCAGTTCTGAGCATTCAACGACCCGATTTCCTGCCCGCCGGCTTCCAGACCGAACCGGATCTTTCCGATCATGTTGCGCTGCACCAGCCGCCCGATCTCGGTGCCGTCGGGGCGCTGGACGATCAGGGTGGATTTGAAGATCTTGGCCGGGCGGGTGAGGGCCATCAGCGGGCCGCCATTGATGTCGCGGACCTCGAGTCGGTGGGTCAGGAACTGGTCGAAATCGGTGAGGAAGCGGATGGCCTTTTTGGCACCACTCTGCCCGACCTCGGTCACCGCGCCGATCTGATTTCCGTCCTGGCCGAAAATGGCGTACTCGTTCGTCAATTCGATCAGTTTGCGTTTCTGGCTCACAAAGAATGTCGGCTCGGTCAACGGTGAGCGATATCCACCGGAGGGGGCGGCGGGGTGCAGATTTCCTTCGAAGCTGGTGTCGCCGTACCCGTGGCCGGGCTGGCCCTGTGATTGGAATCCGCCGGCCTGACCCGGATAGGACTCGCTGAGATACAGAGAGGAGGACTGGCTGGGCGGGCCTTGACTTTGGGGTTTCGGGACGGTCTCATCCTGCTGGACGTGTTCCGTCCACGCCGCGCCGTCCCACCACCGCAGGCCCGCACCCCCGCCCGGCCCACGCGAGGCACCGGACGGATCGGGATACCAGCCGGCCGGTACCGAAGCAGTCATCAGGCAAGTCTGGCACTCGGGGGCCTTCGGCGCTGCAGAACGTTCCGTCGCGGCCCGGGACAGAATCCGCCGGTCACGATCGCCGGTGCCCCTTCGGGCAGACCTGGCTGCGCAGAAGTGTGCCTGCGGCTCAGTTCCCTGCTCACCAGGCATGCGGAGAAACTGAAAACCGGTATTCACAGAGCGGGCGGAGAAGTATGGACGGATTGGATCGCGCGGGTCCGCAACATCCGGCAGTAGACCGGGTATCCGCGCAGCGCACCGCGCCGGCGAGCGCGCCGCACCAGGCAGCGGTGCCGCAAAGGCGGCCCGAGGCGGTACTCCTGCTGCAGCGATCTGCCGGAAACTCGGCCGTGAATCATTTGTTCGGCGGCGCCCATCCCGCCGGGGTCGGTCAGGTGGCCCCGGCCTCCTGGCCGGCATCCGGCGCGGTGTCCGTTCAGCTCAGCCCGCCGACGGGCGGTGGGGCAGCCACCGGGACGCTCACCGCGCAGGTCACCGCCGGGAAATTCAAGGAGGCGCTCGAGTACCTCAACGGTCGCTCCATGGACGACATGCTCGACCAGATCGAGAAACTCGGCTTCGCCAGCGCCAGTTACCTGCTCGGCAATCTGGGTGCCGCTGCGTGGCTGGGGCCGGCTGCCCTGGCCAGGCTCGAAGCCGCGATCCGCACCACCGGAATCCGGCAGACCGGCAGCATCGGCGAATCGCTGACCCCGCTCCTGGACGCCGTGGCGCGTGCCGGGCTACGACAACGCCCGGACCAATTCGATGCGGTCCGCCGAAAGGTACCGCCGCCGCCCGGCGGCTGGATCGCGCCGGTGCGTCAGCATCTCGCGTTGGCGCAGTACGGCGAGTTCGTGGTGCTGACTGCGGCCGACAGCACATTTCGCGTTCTGGACTTTGTCACCGACGCCGAAATGAACGGCGTGCTGACGGGTCTGAGCGAACGAGAGCTCCGGCTGCTGATCGTCAACAGCAAGGCCGCCGACCGGTACGAAGGAGAACGCATCCGCCGGGCGCTGGACGGAACCTGGCGGTCCCGCTTCCCACTGCTCGAGGTGCCTTGGCCCAAGGCGGCGACAACGACCGGGTTGAACGTCGCGCAGATGTCCACGCTCGACAAGCTGGCCGAGGCCATCCGGCGGTCGGAGAAGTTCGGCGGCGACGAGCTCAAGGGCAAAGTCGCGGAACTGTTGACCCCCCAGGCTTTGGCCCTGATGGCTGGGACGACGATCCTTTTCGCAGTGTTGGAGGGCAGTACTGGCGGCACCGCAGGGCTTGTCCTGCTCGCGCTGTCCGCTGCCATGGTCGGTCCAGAGGTCTACGAGGTCGTCGGCGACATCAACGGCTTCATCACCACCGCCGTCGGCGCGAAGGATGAGGCTGCACTGGATCTGGCCGGTCAGTACTTCGCCAAGGCGGCGGTGGCGATCAGCGTCGACATCCTGGTGGCCGTCCTGTTGCACAAGCCGACCAAGGCGGCCACCCCGAAGATCCAGGCGGGCGCGCGCGCCGCGGGCGAGTTCCTCACAACCAAGTTACTACCCGGTGGGCGGCCTTCGGGCGAGCTCGTGCCGGCGTTGGCGATGGCCGGCGAGGGACCACGGTTCGTCCAGGCTCCACCCGAGCGTTTGATCCCACTCGAGAGACAAGGCGGCGGCGGAAAGGCAGCTGCAGGCCCAATACCGTACGAGTCGATGTCGAACGTGCAACTGCGCGAGCTGGCTCGCACCGACAAGGCCGCAGCCGAAGCGCTCCTCGACCGGTACCACCGCAAGTCCGACGCCGAGCTGCGGAAGATGGGCAAGGATGACAAGACGGCCCAGGCCGTCCTCAGCCAGCGCACCGTCCCCAATGATGCCGATCTGGCCCGGGCCCTCGGCAGCGATTACCGGCCCCCACACTCCGCTACGGTGACCGTCAAGCGGGCCGGCACCGAGGTCTTCCGGGCGGATCTGACCAGCGGAAACATGACCGCCCCCGAGGCCGCACTGGGATATCCCCGCAATTCGCTGGCCACCCATACAGAGGCGCGCGCCGTCCGGAACCCGGACCTGCGGCCGGGCGACGTCATGACGATCCAGGGACAATATGATCCGTGCACGTCGTGCCGGACTGCGATGTTGACCGCCGCCCGCTGGCTCGGTATCACCATCAACTATGTCTGGATGGGCGGTTCCATCACCTTCCGGCCCTGAGCCCGGCCGGAGCGCCCGGTGAACCGTCCGGGTGTGCTGCGGCGCCGCGGCCACGGTGACGATGGTTCGGTGGACAGGCAGGATGACTTCATGACCCCCACAAGTCCGAGCCGACACCCCTCCGCTTCGGTACCCGACCGCTTGTTCTCTGACGACGAGCTGGAGAAGCGTTGGCGGGCAAGGTTCTCCTCCGTGCGGATGAGTTTGCCCGATCCTGCCAGGGACGCTCCGGATCGGGCCGTATACATCTCGAATGCGAGCGGACGGTACGAGCTGTACTGCTGGGACGTCATGACCGACGAGCATGTCAAGGCAACCGACCGGGCGGACGGGACCACGCACGGCGACCTGTCGGCCGACGGCGGATCATTGCTGTGGTTCGACGACAGCGACGGTGACGAGTTCGGCGGCTGGCGGCGGCAGGAATTCGGCCGGCCACCGGGCTCGGCGCAGCCTGCCCTCGCCGACGTTCCGCCCGGCTATCCGGCGGGTCTGGAGACGGGTCGCGGGGTACTGGTGGCGGGATTCTCCGATGACGAAGGCACCAGGATTTACCTCCGCGACGGGCCTGAAACGCACCTGGTGTACCAGAACACCGCTGACGGTGGCGTCGACGGGCTCTCCCGGGACGACACTGTCTGGCTGCTGGCTCATTCCGAGCACGGTGATGCGAGATACCCGGCGCTGCGTGCTATCTCGGTCGCCGACGGCTCGATCCTGGGCGAGCTGGACGACACTCCCGGACGGGGCCTGTCGGCGGCGGCGTTCTCCCCGGTGCCGGGTGACCTTCGCGTGCTGGTCGGCCACGAGCGCCGAGGGCGGGATGAACTGCTGATCTGGGACATCCGATCCGGCCTGGTCGAGGAGATGCCGATCGACCTACCGGGTGATCTGTCCGGCGACTTCTTCCCGGATGGATCGGCGCTGCTGATTCTGCACACCAGGCACGGCCGTACCTCGCTGCACAGATTCGACCTGTCCTCCGGCAGCCTCACCGAACTTCCGGCGGCGCCGGGCAGCGTGGCCGGTGCGGTCGCCAGGGCCGACGGTGCGGTCTGGTACAGATGGTCCAGTTCGGCGGCGGCCCCACAGTTGCGGGTGCTGACCCCGGACGGTGTCGACGGCCCTCTGCTGACGCCGGCCGGCGGTGTCGCGCCCGGGTCGGAGCCGCTGACCGATCTGTGGGTGGACGGGCCCGGCGGCCGCATCCACGTTCTGCTGGCCACGCCGGTTGAGGTGCCGACAACCGGGCCACTGCCAACGGTTTTCATTCTGCACGGCGGGCCGGCCGATGCCGATCACGACACCTACGATGCCGAGCGGGCCGCCTGGCTCGACGCCGGATTCGCCGTCGCCCACGTCAACTACCGCGGATCCACCGGCTACGGATCGGCCTGGCGTGACGCCCTGACCCAGCGGGTCGGACACACCGAACTGACCGACGTGGCCGCGGTGCACGACCACCTGATCGCGGCCGGCGTCGTCGATGCCCGACGCTCCGTGGTTGCCGGGTACTCCTGGGGCGGCTTCCTCACCCTTCTCGCCCTCGGCACCCAGCCCAACCGGTGGGCGGCCGGGCTGGCCGGGGTTCCCGTCGCGGACTATGTCCAGGCCTACGAGGACGAGATGGAGCCGCTGCGGGCATACGACCGGGCGATTTTCGGTGGCTCGCCGGAAGACGAGCCGGCCGCGTATCGCGACTCGTCACCCCTGACCTATGTGGATCAGGTCCAGGCGCCCGTCCTGATCCTGGCCGGCGAGAACGACCCCCGTTGTCCCATCCGCCAGATCGACACCTATCTCGACGCTCTTGGCGCAGCCGGCGCGACGTACGCGCAGTACCGGTACGAAGCGGGCCATGGGTCCATGGTTGTCGAGGAGCGCACCCGCCAAGTTGCGTGCGGAATTGCCTTCGCCCGCGACGCGCTCGGGTTACCCAACAATTGAACAACGAGCCAGGTCAGCCGCGCAGCTCCGGGAAATCCTCTATCGCGAATTCTGCCGTCCCTCCGGCCGCGGACTGATGGATGGCATCCTCCCGCTCACGCAACTGCACCCGGCGGATCTTTCCGGAAATGGTCTTGGGGAGCTCGCCGAACTCGAGTCGGCGGATTCTCTTGTAAGGGGAAAGCTGCTCCTGGGAATGGGCGAAGATCAACGCCGCGGTGCTGCGACCCGGCGCAAACCCCTCTGCCAACAACACATATGCCTTGATGACAGCCAACCGCACCGGATCGGGTGACGGCACGACCGCTGCCTCGGCCACGGATTCATGTTCCAGCAGCACTGATTCCAACTCGAACGGCGAGATCCGGTAGTCGGACGCCTTGAAAATGTCGTCGGCCCTGCCCACATAGGTCACGTAACCGTCCGCGTCGACGGCGCCGACGTCGCCGGTGTGGTAGTACCCATCGGCCAGTGCCTGCGCCGTCCGGCCGTGTTCGCCGGCATAGCCGGTCATCAGCGAGACCGGTTGATGAGCAAGATCCAGGCAGATCTCGCCCTCGCCGATTAGACCGGACCCATCGGTGGACACCGGTGTGCGCACTCCGGAAACCTGATCCACCAGGGTGACCCGGTACCCCGGCATGGGGCGGCCCATCGACCCTTCCCTGACGGGTTGGCCGGGCGAGTTACCCACCGCCAGCGTGGTTTCCGTCTGGCCGAAACCGTCCCGGATGGTGACGCCCCAGCCTTTGCGAACCTGCTCGATCACCTCGGGGTTGAGCGGTTCACCCGCGCCGACGACCTCGCGGGGCGGGCGCTTCAACGCGCTCAGATCGGCCTGGATCAGCATCCGCCACACCGTCGGCGGCGCACAGAAGGTGCTGACCTCGTACCTGCCCATCACGGACATGAGGGCGGCGGCGTCGAAGCGCGTGTAGTTGTACAGAAATACCGTGGCGCCGGCGATCCACGGTGCAAAGACATTCGACCAGGCGTGTTTTGCCCATCCCGGTGAGGAGATGTTCAGGTGGACATCCCCGGGCCGCAGGCCGATCCAGTACATGGTTGATAAATGGCCGATCGGATAGGAGATGTGGCTGTGCTCCACCAGTTTGGGAAGTGCGGTGGTGCCCGAGGTGAAATACAGCAGCAGTGTGTCGTTGGCTGCCGTCGGCCCGTCCGGTTCAAAATGGGCTGGAGCTGCTGCGGCGCCAGAGTAATCGACCCAACCTGTGACTGCACCGCCGACCGCGATCCGGAGGAAATCACCGGCAACGCCGACGAATTTGTCGGTGTCTACGTGCCGGGCGATGACGAACCGGGCCTCACCCCGATCGACCCGGTCGGCAAGGTCCACCGTTCCGAGCAACGTAGAGGCCGGGATCAGCACCGCACCTGTCTTGATGACGGCCAGAATGACTTCCCACAACTCGACCTGGTTGCCCAGCATGACGATGATCCGGTCGCCCCGGCGGACGCCGAGATTCTTGAGCCAATTGGCGACGCGGTCCGAGGTTTCGGATAATTCGCCATAGGTACGGCTGCCCATCGTGCCCGACTCCTCGACGATGGTCAGTGCCGGGCGGTCGGGGTGCTCCGCTGCTATGACATCGAACCACTCCCGCGCCCAATTGAACTCTGCCGGCCTGGGCCATTCGAAACCGTCGATGGCGGCCGCATAGTCGAGCCGGTTCGCCAGCAGAAAGTCCCTGGCTGCCCGCAACTGCCGCGTGGCAGCCGTTCCGCGATCAACAGATGTCATCGGTTCAGGCCCTTTCGATGGCGCCCGGCGGGCGGTCGCCCGCAACGGATCCTCGTCGACGAAGAAAATGGCAAGTTCGATTCCTCAACCGAACTTCCCGGCGAAGCTGGTCAGCTGGCCGGCGAGTAGCTCGACCGTGGCCGCGACGCCGATGTCGTCGGCGACGGCGGCGTCATCGAACGAGGAGACGGCACTGTTGATCACCAGGCCGATGGGCGTCGGCCAGCCCCGGAGCGAGTGCGCTATCTGCCGCAGGGTGGCCAGCGTTCCGGCCGCGGCCTGCCAGCCGCGAGCCACCGCCACCAGACCAACCGCCCGCTCGTGCAGGTAGGGCCGCTCGTCGGTGCGGAGTTCCTCCAAATAGTCCAGCGCGTTCTTGACCATCCCCGACACGGTCCCGTGATACCCAGGCGAGGCGATCACGACCGCGTCGGCAGCGCGCACCGCCTCGACGTAGGTCCGCGCCGCCTGCGGCAGGGCCGCACCGGAGTGGTAGAGCGCAAAGTCCAGCGACTTGCCGGTGAACGATGCCGTCGTCGCGCCCAGCCGGACGGTTGCCTCCAATACTGCCCGCAATGCCCGTTCGGACTGCGAATCCGGGTCGACCGAGCCGCCGATACCGACGACGAACGCACTCATCAGCCCACTCCTTGATCGTCCGTCGCGGCCACTCCCACGACGCTAGTCTGCAGGAGTGGACCGCATTGACGGCGGAACAATGACGGCGCCGGGTGCCGCCGACATCGGACCGACCAGACCGCAGCCGATCTCGCCTGCGGACCGGCGGCGAACCGGAGCCCTGATCCTGCTGGTCGCCCTGCTGCTCGCGGTGGTGATCCCCAACATCCGCACGAAGCAACTGGCGGGAACCGGGTCCGCAGCACCACCGTCGCCTCCGCCTGCGGTCGGCGACTGCGCCGCCGAACCGTTGCCCGATGTCTATGGCGCTGGAGATCTCCCCTTCCTTCCCTCGGTTGCGTTCGGGCCCTGTCACGACGTCAACGTCGGTGAGGTCGGGGCGGTGCTGAGCGGCCAAGTCGCCACCGGACCCGAAGCCGGCCACGACTTCTCGGAAATGGTCACCTGGTGCGACCGGGCCGTTCGGAGGTACTTCGGTATACCAGAAGTGGCCCCGGGACCGGCCGGCGTTCTCTGGGCGCCGACAGTAAACTATTCGTTGGTCATGACCGGTCCAGATCCCCGTCAACGCGCGGCCGGTCAACGCTGGATGGCGTGCAGCGTCGTTGGCAGCAGATTTGATGGCGGTCGAATCGATGAGCGGCTGGTCGTCCCGACCACACGCAACGGGTGGTCGCGCGGGACACTGCCGAACTCGGTGGGAAGCTGTGCAGTCGGTCCGGTGTCGAGCGGTTTCGAGTCCGTCGCTTGCAGCAAGGTCCATTCAGTCCAGTGGTTTACCGACACCTTTATGGAGAGCGGTAATCCCGACGATCCGGGCATGAGCCGGAGCTGCGCGGAAGTGGTGAAGAAGCTGACGGGTCTGCCGGAAATCACCGCAGGGGGTCGGCTTGCGCCGACGGTATCGGTCGCTCGAAACGGCCCGGACGGCAGCCGGTCCCAGCGCACCGGGACGTTGGCAATCGGTGAATCGGCCCAGCTGGGATGCTCGCTGACGACCACGGGCCACTGGTCCTTGACCGGCTCGTTGCTCGGGATCGGCAGCCGTCCGATCCCGTGGGGCAGATGAGCGCTTCCGGACGTACGCATCTCGCGGCAGATGGGTCGGGCCGGAGCGGGTTAGCCTGACTCATGGGCCGGAGGCAGTGGGGCTTTCTCGTGCTCGCGGGGGCGGTGATCGTCGCGCTGGTGTTCTCCGGCGTACAACCCCGGCGCGTCGCCGGCGCTGCGCACGCCGAGCCCGTCCCAGGACGACCGGATCTTGGTGACTGCCTGCTCGAATCACCCACTACTGGCGGCGGGACGGCTACCGGTGCAAAACGCTCGTTCCGGCTCGGATCGGCAGCGAACGGCGGTTGCGCGGCAGCGCACTACGGTGAAATTGTCCAACTGATGCTCAGCGGCGGAACCGGCAGCGACGTGGGCTGCGGGCGCGCGGACGGCTACCTCGGATGGACCCCCCTGCCGCGCGGGGACTTCAATTGGATCAACTGGTTCTCGTTGGACAGCACCGTCGTACCGTTGGGTCCATCGCAGCGCCAGCGGGCTGCCGGCCAGAACTGGGCGGCCTGCGCCGCTCTGCCGGACGGCAATCCGGGCGACAGCTACACCGGCTCGGTGCGCAACGTGTACGCGGGTGGACGACTGCCGTCCGCCTTCGGCAGATGCAGCATCTCGCTGAACCCGAATCGCTTCGACAAGGTGCGGTGCAGCGAGCCCCATGGCTACGAAATTTTGAGCGTTGCAACAGTTGTCGACCCTGGAGAGACACAGGACGACGTTGACCGGTCCTGCGCGGCAATCGTCGACAAACTGACCGGGATCACGAGCTCGTCGACAAAGGCCCAGTTGAAGGTCGAAACCCTGATGTACCACTTCGTCAACGGGGGCGAAGCCGCCCCCGGGTTGCAGGAATCTGGCGACGGTGCGGGCGGCGAAGCGGTGTGCGGGGTATCCGGAGTCGGCGGGCGCAGCTTCGTCGGGTCGCTGTTCGGCCTGGGCTCGAATCCAATTCCGTGGTTCAACTGACCGGCGACGTGAGGCCTGCCGCTGCGGCACCCGACGGCGCAAAGACCCTGCGGCGGCGACTGACCGGGTGGACGGCCGTGCTCGTTCTCGCTGCCGCCGCATCGGTGGGGTGTGGCCCGGCCGGCGCGCCCGACCGGGCCAGCAGTTCGGTTCCCCCTTCCAGCCCGGCGCATTCGTCGATTGTCAGCGCTTCCGACGTGACCCCGGGAACACCCACCCCACCCCGGTCGACCACTGCATCCCCTTCCCGGATTGCGACCTCGTCCCCACCCCGTGCTGCCACGACCGGCCCCGCGCAGGCCGGGACCTGCGTCGAGAAGCGTTGCTACACAGTTGGTCCGACCACCGAGCTACCGGATGGAGTGACGCCGGAGGCCAGCGGTCTGGCCGCGTCCAGCACCCGAAGCGGGGTGTACTTCGTCGTCGACGACGGGCGAGGCGTCTCCTCGATCGCGGCGGTCGATTCGTCCGGGGCGGCGGTGGCGACGATCGAGGTAGCCGGAATGGCTGCCAAAAACGGTGAGGCCCTGGCCGCCGGGCCGTGCGGTGATCGGCCCGGTCGATGCCTCTACATCGGCGACATCGGCGACAACTCCGCCAAGCGCGGCGCTATTGTCATCTACCGGATCGCCGAACCCTCGTTCTCGCCACCGCCGGTCGGTGCGGTGCCGGCAGCGCAATGGCAATACCGGTATCCGCAGGGCCCGCAGGACGCCGAGTCGCTATTGGTGACCGAATCCGGGTCGGTACTGGTGATCACGAAGTCGGCGCCGGGGGCCGGCGGAGTTGTTCCCCCGCACCGGATCTACCGCGGGGAGCCGGGCGGGGGGGTGATGGAGCTGGTCGGTCAATTCACCCCGCCCAACCCAGCAAGCCGGCGGCAATCCCTGTTCACCGGAACGGTTGTCACCGACGTGACGTACGCCAACGGTCGACTCCTCCTGCTCACCTACGACGAGGTGATCGAGTATCTGGCGCCAAAGCCTGGCGCGCACGTGGAGGCATTCCCTTCGTGGCGACACCATTCGCTGCCCGCGCCGGAGCAGATCCAATCCGAGGGAATTGCGCTGGATCCGACCGGCTGCGGGTACGCCGTGGCGTCCGAGGAAGGCCCGGGCGGCAGCCGGGCCACGTTGGCCGCCGTCACCTGCCGGTGAGGCTGCCCCACTGGGTCAGTGGTGGGCGGCGACCAGCAGTTCGGCGATCTGCACGGCGTTGAGCGCTGCGCCTTTGCGCAGATTGTCATTGCTGATGAACAGCGCCAGCCCCCGGCCGTCGGGCACGCCCGGATCCACCCGCAACCGTCCGACGAATGAAGGGTCGGCGCCGGCGGCCTGCAGCGGGTTCGGTACGTCGGACAATTCGACTCCGGGGGCCGTCGCGAGCAGCTCACGGGCCAGCTCCACCGACAATGGCCGGGCGAACTCCAGGTTCAGCGACAATGAGTGGCCGGTGAAAACCGGTACCCGCACGCAGGTGCCGGACACCAACAGGTCGGCGATACCCAGGATCTTGCGAGATTCGTTGCGCAGCTTCTGTTCCTCGTCGGTTTCGAAGCTGCCGTCGTCGACGATGTTGCCCGCCAGGGGAATGACGTTGAAGGCGATTGGCCGGACGTACTTCTTGGCGACCGGAAATTCCACCGCCCGTCCGTCGTGGGTCAGTTCGGCGGCCCGGTCGGCCACCGCCCGAACCTGACCGTCCAGTTCGGCGACCCCGTCCAGGCCGCTGCCGGAAACGGCCTGGTAGGTGCTGGCCACCATCCGGACGAGACCGGCCTGGTCGTGCAGCGGCCCCAGCACCGGCATTGCCGCCATGGTCGTGCAATTGGGGTTCGCGATGATTGCGCCCGGCCGATCGCCGCCGGCTTCGCCGAGAGCCCGACCGGCCAGCACCGCGACCGCCGCCTCCGGATTCACCTCCGAGACCACGAGCGGCACGGCGGGATCCATTCGCCAGGCCGACGAATTGTCGATCACGATCGCACCGGCGGCGGCGAACCGCGGCGCCAGGGCCTTCGCGGTGGCGCCCCCGGCTGAGAACAGGGCAATGTCCAGACCCCTCGGGTCGGCCGTCGCGGCGTCCTCGACAAGGATGTCCTCACCGCGGAAGTCCAGGGTGCTGCCGGCCGATCTTGCGGAGGCGAAGAAGCGGATCGAGGCAATCGGAAAGTTGCGCTCGGCCAGCAGCTTTCGCATGACTCCGCCGACCTGCCCGGTCGCGCCCACCACTGCGACGCGCACACCTGCGACGGTCATCGTCCGGTACCTCCGTGTACGACGGCAGGTGAGTCCCCGCCGAGATCGAACGCCTTGTGCAACGCCTTGACAGCCGTGTCCAACTCGACATCGCGCACCAGCACGGAGATCCGGATCTCAGACGTGGAAATGATATCGATATTGACGCCCGCGTCGGCCAATGCCTCACAGAATGTCGCGGTCACCCCGGGATGCGAGCGCATACCGGCACCGATGAGTGAGACCTTGCCGACGTGGTCATTGTAGACAATGGCGTCGAATTCGATCTCGGCCCTTTTCGCCTCCAGCGCGGCGACCGCCCGCGGGCCGTCCGACTTGGGCAGCGTGAAGGTGATGTCGGTTCGTCCCTCCGCGGCCCTGGAGATGTTCTGGACCACCATGTCGATGTCGATCTCGGCATCTGCGATGGTGCGGAAGATCCGGGCGGCCACGCCGGGGTGGTCGGGGACGGCGGCGACGGTCACTTTTGCCTCGCCCCGCTCGTGCGCGACGCCGGTGATCATTGCCTGCTCCACGGTCAAATCCTCCATGCTGCCGGTGACGAGGGTGCCTGTGTTGTCGGAGTACGAGGACCGGACGTGCACCGGGACCGAGTAGCGGCGGGCATACTCGACGCAGCGCAGCATCAGCACTTTCGCGCCGGCGGCAGCCATCTCGAGCATTTCCTCATAGGTGATGGTGTCCAGCTTGGCCGCGTCCGGGACGATCCGCGGGTCTGCGGTGAACACCCCGTCGACGTCGGTGTAGATCTCGCAGACGTCGGCTCCCAGCGCGGCAGCCAGTGCGACGGCGGTGGTGTCCGAACCGCCGCGGCCGAGGGTGGTGATGTCCTTGGTGTCCTGCGAGACACCCTGGAATCCGGCGACCAGGGCGATCGCCCCGGCGTCGAGGGCGGCCCTGATCCGGCCGGGGGTGACGTCGATGATCCGCGCTCTGCCGTGACTCGAATCGGTGATCACCCCGGCCTGCGAGCCGGTGAAGGAACGCGCCTGCGCGCCCAGGGTGTGAATGGCCATCGCGACCAGTGCGTTCGAGATCCGCTCGCCCGAGGTCAGCAGCATGTCGAGTTCCCGGGCCGGTGGGACCGGCGCCACCTGCAGTGCGAGATCCAGCAGCTCGTCGGTGGTGTCGCCCATTGCCGACACCACGACGACGACGTCATGGCCGGCCTTGCGGGTCGCCACGATGCGCTCGGCCACCCGCTTGATCCGTTCCGCCGTCGCCACCGAGGAACCGCCGTATTTCTGGACCACCAGACTCACTCGAGTTCCTCGCCCTTCTGCGGCTACGAGCCTTGCGCCCCCGATCCGCCTGCTGTCAGGCGCTCGCTGAGCTTACCGGCGCCCGTCGGTGCGTCGGCTGTGCTCGTTCGACGATCCACCCCCGCATGTCGTCGGTGGGGGGGCGACCGGCTGTCACGACACAGTTCCGCTCACAGCTGCAACCCTGGTGCCACAAAGGTTCGTGTGTGATTCTGGCTGCAGACCGGCAACGGTCCATGCGGCATCGGCGAAGGAAAATGACATGTGGCGGGGCGAAACCTGGCAGGACCGCAGATCGGGGTTCGGTTGATCCCCGGGGCGGCGGTCGCTGCCGGGTCTCCGCCCGGGCGCGACTCCCGCCGCTCGCTGCCCTGGTGGAGATTGGTCCTGCGGATCGTCGCGGCGGTCGTCGTCGTGGCGGTCGCGGTGTCTGTGCTGGATAACAAGCTTCCGTCACCTACCGCGTTCTGGGCGGCCCTGCAACGCGCCCGATGGGGCTGGGTGGCGGCGGCCTTCGTCCTGCAGGTTGCCTCGATCGGCATGATCGTCCGACAGCAACGGCGCATCCTGCGGGCGCTCGGCGTGCGGATCTCGCTGCCCAGGGTCGGCCTGATCACCTACTCGAGTACCGCCATCTCGATGAGCCTGCCCGCCGGCGGTGCGGTCGGCGCCGGCTACTCCTACCGGCAGTACCGGGCCAACGGCGCCAGCGCGGCGACCGCGGCCACCGTCCTGCTGCTGTCCGGACTGGTCTCGACGGCGGCGCTGGTGTTGCTGTTCCTGGCCGGATTCGGTCTGGCGGGAATCAGCCGTCTCCGCGAACTCGGCGACCAGCGGCCGGAAACGCCGCTGCTGATCGGGGCGGGATTCGTTGCCGCCATCGCGGCGATCGGGTGGCTGACGCACTGGGCGGGCCGCCGGGCCAATCCGGGTTCTGATTCGGGAACTGCGCCCACCCCGCGGCTGGACGCGTGGTCAGAGCGCCACCCACGGCTGGGGGTCGCCGTGCGAGGGTTGCTGACGACCGGACGGCAGGCGCAGGAACTGGGGCGCGGTGATTGGCGCCTCGTGCTGGTGACCTCGTTCTTGAACTGGGCGTTGGATCTGGCCTGTCTGTACGCCAGCTGCCGCGCCTTCGGCATCATGATCCCACCGATGCAGCTTGCGTTGATTTATCTGGGGATCCAGCTGGTCCGGCAGATCCCGATCACGCCAGGCGGCATCGGGGTGATCGAAGTCTCGCTGCTCGCCGCTCTGGTCGCTTCCGGCTCTGCACAGGGGCCGGCTGCCGGCGCGGTGCTCATCTACCGGTTGTTCGCGGCCTGGATGCTCCTGCCCATCGGCTACGTGATGCTCGCCATCCTGCGGTTGAACAAGCCGGCCCAACCGGCGCTCCAGCCGACGGCCGACTCCACAACCTGAGCTCACCCGACCCGACGCCCGTGCGCAGCTGCCAATACGGTGAACCGGTGACACCACCCGATCCTTCGGAACCTACTGCCGACCAGAGTTTCGTGGGTAATGACTGGTACGGCGAGGATTTGACCGGGCGGAGTTACCTGCGTTGCTCCTTCGTCGACGTCGACTTGTCGGAGGCGACTGGCCGCGGAGCGGTGTTCGACCAGTGCTCGTTCGGCGGCACCCGGTTCAACGGGGTCGATCTGCACGACGCGGCGTTCACCGGCTGCATGTTCAAACGGTGCAACTTCTTCGATGCGCACCTCACGGGCTGCAAATTTGTCGGCAGCACCTTCGTCGAGTGCGCGCTCCGGCCGCTTCGGGTGGTCGACGGAAACTGGTCCTTCGTCAACCTCTCGGGGGCCGACCTTCGGGGTACCTCGTTCTCCCGGGTCAAACTCAGGGAAGCCGATCTGAGGTCGTCGAACTGCGCCAAGGGCAGCTTCACCGACGTCGATCTGTCCGGCGCGCTGCTGTCCAAAGCGGACCTGAGCAAATGCGATCTGCGCGGCAGCGATATTTCCGCTCTCGATCCTTTCGGGACCGAAATCGGTGGCGCCATCATCACCGCCGGGCAGGCAGTGGTCATCGCCGCCGCCATCGGCTTCGACGTCAGATAGAGGCAAACTCGAGGAAGGGATGGACCCATGCCAGGCGAGCGTGACCTGACGGCTGTTGAATCCACCGTTGCGGGACCAACGGCTGTTGAATCAACCATTCTTGAATCAACCGTTCTTGAATCAACCGTTCTTGAATCGATGGTGGACGTCGGCGAGGTACATTTGAACGTCGCATCCGCCGGCTCCGGCGATCCGGTTCTACTGCTGCACGGCTTCCCGGATTCCTGGCATCTGTGGCGGCACCAGATCATGGCGCTCGCGGCAGCCGGCTATCGGGTCATCGCCCCGGACCTGCGAGGGCACGGAGGATCGTCGCGACCGCAAGACGTCGGGGCCTACCGGATGCCGCAACTGCTCGCCGACGTGGCAGCGGTCCTCGCCCATTTCGGCCATCAACGGGCAGCCGTGGTGGGCCACGACTGGGGCGCCGCTATCGCCTGGAATCTTGCCTTCCGCCGGCCCGAGGCGGTCAGCAAATTGGCGGTTCTCTCGGTCGGCCACCCCGGCGCCGGCATCACAGCCGGTATCCCGCAGCGGCAGCTCTCCTGGTACATGCTGTGGTTCCTTTTTCCGGGGGTCGCCGAGAAGGTGCTGCCCGCAGACGACTGGCAGGCATTTCGCGAATGGGCGTGGCCCGGCACCGCTCCCGGCTCGAACCAGGACATGACGAGGCAGCTCTCCGACCTGGCCCGACCGGGTGCGCTGGCTGCGGGACTGAACCTGTACCGCGCCAACATTCGCCCGGATTCCTTCTACCTGCCGGCGGACTCCTCGTTGTCACCGATCAATTCGATGCCCAGGGTCGGCTGCCCGACGCTGGGGATCTGGTCGGCCGATGACCCCTACCTGGGCGAGGAGCAGATGAGCGGTTCCGGATCTTTCGTCGACGGCGATTGGCGGTTCGCAAAGGTGCGTGGGGGCCATTGGATTCCGGTGCAGGCCGCCGACCGGCTCAACGAGCTGTTGCTCGAATTCCTCCGGTGAAGGCATCTCGGGCGCCGCAGCACCGGCGCTCGACGGCCCGCCGCGTGGATGCCGTCCGGTACCGATGCGCTGCCCGGACCGCCGGTGTAGGGTCCGGCGTGTGGTGCGCAACGCAGACCGCGGCTCCCGATCCCAGGCAGCCCAGTCTCTGCTCCTTAGCCGCCGCGACGGAGCCTGACTCGCCGGACTGGCTCCTCCGTCGCGGGTCTTTGTGCTGCTGGTCCTCCTCCACTCCGGCAGCTTCCCGCTCCGGGCTCTGAAAAGGACTCCCCCGATGACCACGTTCGACTACCGCCTGCGCACCCCCACCGGCCCGATCCCGCAGGGCCAGCCCAGCTACAACCGGCAGCGGAGCGGCCACATGCCGTTCGGCCGGTACACCCCGTTCACCCCCATCGATCTGCCCGACCGCACCTGGCCCGACACGGTGATCGAGAAGGCGCCGCTGTGGTGCGCCGTCGACCTGCGCGACGGCAATCAGGCGCTCATCGACCCGATGACCCCGGCCCGCAAGCGGCGGATGTTCGAACTGCTGGTCGCCATGGGCTACAAGGAGATCGAGGTCGGATTCCCGGCCGCATCACAGACGGATTTCGACTTCGTCCGGGAGATCATCGAGCAGGACGCGATCCCGGCCGATGTCCGCGTCCAGGTATTGACGCAGGCCCGGCCGGAGTTGATCGCCAGGACCTACGAAGCGCTGGAGGGCACCCATTCCGCAGTGGTCCACCTCTACAACTCGACTTCGGCTCTGCAACGCCGGGTCGTCTTCGGCCAGGACCGGGCAGGCATCATGCGCATCGCCACCGACGGGGCCGAGGAGGTCGCCCGGTGGGCCGAGAAGTACCCGGACACCGACTGGCGGTTCGAATACTCCCCGGAGTCGTACACCGGCACAGAACTCGAATATGCCGTCGAAGTCTGCAATTCGGTATCCGCGGTGTGGCAGCCTACGGCTGACCGCCCGATGATCGTCAACCTGCCGGCGACCGTCGAAATGGCGACGCCGAATGTGTACGCCGATTCGATCGAATGGATGCACCGCAATCTGGCTCGGCGGGACGCCGTCGTCCTGTCGCTGCACCCGCACAACGACCGCGGAACCGCTGTTGCCGCAGCGGAACTGGGATATATGGCCGGCGCCGACCGGATCGAGGGTTGCCTGTTCGGCAACGGTGAACGGACCGGCAATGTCTGTCTGGTGACACTGGGACTGAACATATTCAGCCAGGGCATAGATCCCCAGATCGACTTCTCCGATATCGACGAAATCCGACGCACCGTCGAATACTGCAACCAGTTGACGGTGCCGGAGCGCCATCCCTACGGCGGAGATCTGGTCTACACCGCCTTCTCGGGCTCGCACCAGGATGCCATCAAGAAGGGCTTCGACCACCTGGGCCGGGACGCGGCGGCGGCGGGAGTGCCGGTGGAGAAATTCACCTGGCAGGTGCCCTATCTGCCGATCGACCCGAAAGACGTCGGACGCTCCTACGAGGCGGTGATCCGGGTCAATTCGCAGTCCGGTAAGGGCGGCGTCGCCTACATCATGAAGACCGAGCACGGAATGGACCTGCCCCGCCGGCTCCAGATCGAATTCTCCCGGGTGGTGCAGGCCCACACCGACGCCGCGGGCGGCGAGGTCAACGCGAAGGCGATGTGGCAGTACTTCGCCGACGAGTATCTGGACCGGACAACCCCCCTGGAACTGGTGAGGTCCAGCATCGAGAGCGCCGAGGACGGCGACGACGACCTCGACCACGTCACCTCACGGATCGTCAACCAGGGGCAGGAGGAGGTTCGCACCGGCGTGGGAAATGGTCCGGTGGCGGCATTCTGCGCGCTACTCACCGATGCCGGCTACGACGTCCGGGTGCTTGACTACGTCGAGCACGCGCTGTCCGCCGGTGGGGACGCCCGAGCCGCGGCCTACCTCGAGTGCGCCATCAACGGTCAGGTCCTCTGGGGCGTCGGCGTCGACTCCTCCATCACCAGGGCGTCCCTCAAGGCCGTCGTCTCAGCCGTGAACCGAGCTGCCGCCCGTGCCGACGACGACTGACCGATCGGATTCACCATTCTCCACAACATCTCGGGCGTCCTCGCAACACCCGGAACCGTCACCCGCGGGGCGAGGACGACGCCACCGTTGCGGGGCCGCCGCCTGGCACCCCTACATTCACAAACCCTGAAGACGTGCGAGGACGATCAGCAAACCAACCGCTGACGCCGACCCGTTCTACCGGCACGTCAGGCCGACAAGCGCTCCTTCGCAGCGCGGATCGCCGGACCCTCCCGCCACTTGTCGGGAACCACCAGCAGACCCGTGCGAAGGGTCCGCACCGCGCCGGTCGCCGCCAGGTCGGTCAGGCCGAGCCCCGGCAATCGGTACATCCGGCGGGCCCACGAGGGCAGCAGCCCGATCCCGAGGGCGGCCAGCCCCTGCCAGGCGGGCCGGGCCGGGGTGAGCAGCCGCACCCAGGTGGCCATCGGCGGAGATGCCAAGCCGCGGAGCGCAGCCTGAGCGTCTGCTGTCAGCCGGAGTTCGGGACGTACAGCGGTGAAGTAATCGGCCAGTTCGCGAACGGTGTGCGGGGCGGCAGCGGCCTCGATTCCAGCCAGTTCGGCAACTCGAACCTGTTCGGCCACATACTGATCGGCTTCCGCCTCGGTCAGCGACAGACCCGCCCGCCGGGCCGTACTCAGGAGCGAATCGACCTGGCAGCAGTGCACCCACAGCAGCAGATCCGGCCGGTCGACCCGGAATGTCTCACCGGTCACCGGATCTGTCGGCCGCAGCTTGCGATGGATTCCGCGGATCCTGGCCCCGGCCCGCAGCGCCTGCGCGGTGGTTCCGTACGTGACGGTGACGACGTACTCCGTCGTCCTGCCGAGCCGGCCCCAGAAGTCGTCCTCGAACCCGCCGATCTGGGCGACCGCCGCCATCGCAAGCGGGTTCAGCGCCTGCAGGATCAGCGCCCGGAAGCCACCGGCGGTGAAGGAGGGGTCGGCGTGCAGTCGCCAGGTCACGCTGTCGGGCGAGAAAAAACTCTCGGGCGGAGCATCGACCACGGCACTGGACATCCACCGAAGCTACGTCAGTAACGCCCGTTGTTCGGCTCCCAAAGTTGTGCAATCTGCCGGTGTGGCAGTGATCCCGAGCACCGGGCCAGTCCCTGGACCCTGCGGGTAATCGTCGCCCGGCAGCCGGTAGGGATCCGCCCGCGGCCTACCATCGGCGCCATGGATCCGGTCGCTGCGCTGCGGCGCATTGCCTTTCTGCTGGAGCGGTCCCAATCACCGACCTATCGGGTGAAGGCGTTCCGGACGGCGGCCGCGACGCTGGCGAAGCTGCCCTTCGAGGACGTCGAGACCCGCGCCCGGACCGGCAATCTCACCAGGCTCACCGGGATCGGACCGAAGACGGGCGCCGTGGTCGAGCAGGCACTGGCCGGCCGGACTCCGGACTATCTGGCCGATTTGGAAGCCCAACTGGGACCGCTCGCAACGGGCGGCGACGCCATCCGCGCGGCATTGCGCGGTGACCTGCACACCCACAGCGAGTGGAGTGACGGCGGCAGCCCGATCGAGGAAATGGCCGAGACCGGCCGGGAGATCGGGCACGAATACATGGCGCTGACCGACCACTCCCCGCGGCTCACCGTCGCCAACGGGTTGACGGTGGAACGGCTGACCCAGCAGCTCGAGGTCGTTGGGCGGGTCAATGCCGACGCGCCACCGGGTTTCACCCTGCTGGCGGGTATCGAGTGCGACATCAACGAGGACGGGACGCTCGACCAGACCGACGACATGCTCGGCCGGCTGGACGTTGTGGTGGCGTCCGTCCACTCCAAACTCAGGTCCGGTACGGCGGAGATGACCACCCGGATGCTGCGAGCGGTGAACAACGGGCACACGAATGTCCTCGGGCACTGCACCGGCCGGCTGGTGGCCGGTGGCCCAACCGCGGGCCGGCCGAACACTCGGCCGGAGAGCACTTTCGACGCCGTCAAGGTCTTCGACGCCTGCGCCCGCAACGGAGTGGCGGTCGAGATCAACTCACGACCGGAGCGGCTGGACCCGCCGCGGCGACTGATCAGGATGGCGCTGGACGCCGGGTGCCTGTTCAGCATCGACACCGACGCCCACGCCCCCGGTCAGCTGGATTGGCAGCCGCTCGGGTGTGCCCGGGCGGCCGAGTGCGACGTCCCGCCGGAGCGGATCGTCAACACCTGGCCGCTGGCAGACCTACTTACTTGGACGAGAACGCACGAGCCGCCTCGCCGTCGACCATCGCCGGCATCAGGTCGCTGATCACGCTCTGGCCGGCAGCCTCGGCTGACTCCCCCGCGTGCGCCGCGCCCCCGTCGACCAGTGACCGCCGGAGTGACGGCAGGACCAGAATGGCGACCACGAACGCGCCGATCGCACAGCCGGACGTCACCCAGTACGCCGCCGAAGCGCCACGGGCGTCGATGACCGCCCCGGCCAGCGGGGTGGCCAGCGAGACACCGACGGCAAGACCGGAGCCGGCCCACGACATGGTTTCGGTCAGCCGGTGCGCCGGGACGATCCGCTCTACCAGGCTCATCCCGGAGATGAGCACCGGCGAGCAGGCCACGCCGGCCAGCATCAGTCCGCCGCCGACGGCCCACACGTTGGGCAGGAATGGCAGCGGCAGCGTGACCACGGCGAGCGCCGCGACGGAGAGCCCGAACTGGCGCAGCAGCGAGGCCCGGAACTTGGCGACGCCGAAGACGAACCCGGCGGCGAGCGAACCGAAGGCGTAGGCGGCCAGTACGACTCCGGCCAGCCCGGCGTGTCCGGCCGCCTTGGCGAAGGCCACCGTGGTGACCTCGAAAGAGCCGAAGATGCCACCGACCAGCACGAGGACGGCGGTGATACCGCCGACCCCGGGCAGCAGGATGGCCGCCCGCCCGCCACGCGCCCTGGTCTGACCGGAAGGTGCCGGCTCGGTGGACCGGGCGGTCAGCAGCAATATCGTCCCGATCACCAGCAACGTGGTGGCCAACACCAGGGCAGCGCTCGGAAATACCTGCAGCGCAACAACAGTCGCCAGTGGCGGACCGATGATGAAGACGGCCTCGTCGACCAGGGACTCCCAGGCGAAAGCGGTCCGGAGTTGCGGGGTGCCTTTCAACATGAATGACCATCGGGTGCGGACCAGCGGTCCGATGATCGGCTGCGACGCCCCGGCCACCAGCGCCAGAACATAGATGGGCCAGGTCAACGGCGTGTAGACGGCGAAGACGATCATCGCCGCGATGGACGGCACGTGCACGATCAGCTGGCGCGGCACGATGTGCCGCTGGCCCCGGATATCGATGAGCCGGGAGATCTGTGGGCTGATCGTGGCGCCGGAGAGGGCGTAGATGGCCGAGACGGTCCCGGCGACGGCGTACGAACCGCGCTCCGCGGACAGCAACATCACCGCACCCAGCCCGGCCATCGACATCTGCATGCGCGCGAGCATCCCGGCAGCCGTGAATCGGGCGGCGCCAGGGCGGCGGAGAACCTGCAGATACTTGCCGAACACTGGGCATCACTCCTTGGGTGAGAAATTCTGAGTTGACTGACGGTGGCGCTGGGGCAGTACTCACGCGCCGGACCGACGCGGTTTACCGTCCAGCCGGTACAGTCTATCTGATGGCCACCGACACCCGCCAGCGAATTTTGGCCGCACTCCGCGACATCCTGGCGGCCGGCGGCAACACCTCGGTCACCCTGGAAGCGGTGGCTGCCAAGGCCGGCGTGTCGAAGGGTGGCCTGCTCTATCACTTCCCCTCGAAAGCGGCCATGTATCTCGGACTGCTGGCCGCGGTCCGTGACACGGTGACCACCGACATGGCCGAGGTGGCCGGGCGGTCCGGCGCCGCCCGCGGGTTCCTCGAATATGCCGTCCCGACCGCTCCCGACGAAGCCGACTTCTTCACCTCGCTGATCGCCGCCGTCCGGACCGGCCAGGAGAGCGAGAGCGCGGAGGTCGACGCCCAGGCCGCGGAGCTGATGGTCGACATCTTCCGGGCCTGGGAGGCGCCGATGCGCGGTGCCGTCACCGACCCGCTGCAGGCGGAGCAGATCCGGCTGATCGGTTTCGGGCTGTACTTCTCGGCCCTGGTGGGATTGCCGCAACCCGATCCGGCTCTGCTGGCGGCGCTGTTCGACCGGGTTCTCGCCCGCTGAAACCCCCGGCACGTTGGGCTGCGGCGTTCCGGGAGAATGAGCTGATGCACGACATCCCCATCACCGGCGACATGATCCGGCTCGGCCAGCTGCTCAAGCTCGCCGGCGCGGTCGACAATGGCGCCGACGTACGACCGATGCTCGAGGACGGGCTGGTGACGGTGAACGAGGAGGTCGAGCGCCGTCGTGGTCGACAGCTGCACCGCGGTGACGTCGTGGTCCTGGCTGGCATCGCCGTGCGGATCGTCTGAGGCACACGCCGATACCGGGGCGGCGACGGTGACGACGACCCTCTTCCTGACGATTCAGCCGGCCGGCAAATCATCGGTCGTGCGAATACCTTGACGCGTCAGCGGGAAGGAGAGCCAGCCGGCACGCCGCGCCGCCGAGACGTCAATCGAGGCAGAACTCGTTGCTCTCGGGGTCCTGCATGACCACAAACCCGATCTCCATGCGGCCGTCGGGATCGACCCGGCGGACCCGGGTGGCACCAAGGTCGACCAAGCGGGTGGCCTCGGCGTCAAGAGCGGTCATTCGCTGGTCGCCCAGACTGCCCGGGGCCGCACGGACGTCGAGGTGCAGCCGGTTCTTGGCGGTTTTGCCCTCCGGCACCCGCTGGAAAAACAGCCGGGGCCCTGACTCACCCTCCGGCGGCAGCGCCGCGGAGCGGCTGTTGTGCTCCTCGGGTGGGATTCCCCAGGCGTCGAGGGCCTTGTCCCAGCTGTCGAAGCCGGCCGGTGGTGGCTGCAACTGGTAGCCGAGCACCTCACACCAGAACTCGGCCAGACCGCCTGGGTCGGCGCAGTCGAACGTGACCTGAACCTCTCGGATGCTCATGGTGCTGAACCTATCTGCGGAGCATCGACGAATTCAGTCGGGGCGGTGCGATCGACTAGCTCACACGTCGAAGAGAATTTAGCTGAAACGGTGTTCGACGAACGAGATGTCCGGCCAGGGTGCGGAGGTCGGTGGTCCGGGTGGGTGGCTGGGGTAGGTATGACCGGTGGGCGTGGTGAGCTGCACGCTCCCGTCGCTTTCGGGTTGACTGCACCATCCGGATGCTTGTTTCGACAGATTGCAAGCTTCGCAAAGGCCTTGTCCGTTGCTGAGGTTGGTAGGTCCGCCCCGGGCGTGCGGGACGATGTGGTCGATCTGCCAAATGGGGGCGTCGCATCACGGGGTTCGGCACATTTGGTCCCGGGCGATCAGGAACCGTTGCGCCGCAAGTGGAAAGATTCGCTGCCGGGAGTCCATCGCGACCAGTTGCCCGCCCCCCGGGTCGGTGTAGAGCCGGCGGTCGAAGGTGCGGGTGCCGGTATCGGCATGGCCGAGCACCAGGGCCCTGGCCAGCGGGGCGGGGATCGGCCGGTAGCCGGTGAGGTGAGCGGGTTCGTCGCCGCCGCCCAGGAGGGTCCGATCGGTCATGATCAGGTTCAGCGCCACGGTGGAACCGGGGCCGGTGGGCGCCTCGGCGGGCATATCGGCGGGTGCACCGGCCGGTGTAGCCGCCGCGGCCGGGCCGTAGCGGGGCACGCCGTAGGGATCGCAGCCGTCGACTTGTTGTCCGGCGATCCCGGCGACCAGGTTGTCGGCCATCAGCTGCCCGCGGCTGCGGCCGCCGCCGGTCCCGACCGCGGAATCGGCGGCCGATCGCAGCGCGGCGTAGACGGCGACGCCCTGCGCGACGGGCAGCAGCGCGGACAGCCGGGTCATGGTGTCCGGCGCGGGCCGGATCGGGACGTGCCGATCCGACACGGCCCCGCGGACCTTGCCGCGCACCGCTTCGACGTCCAGTCGGCAGGCGATCGCCGCGGCCCGGTTCGATGCCGTCATGTCCCCCAGCGTGGGCAGATACGCGGCGATCGAGTCATCCGCGCGCCGCCGATCGGCCGGGTAGATCATTCCGGCCAGGTCGACAGGCAGCATTGTCTCCGTTGGCAGCTGACCAGATGAGAACATACGTTCGGGCATACCGGATGAACAATATTTCGACAAGAGATCGGGACGGATCTCGGCCGCGAGAAACGGCTTCGGTGGCCTCAAAAAGATTCCGGCCGTGAAAACCGTAACCCCACCAAACGCACGGATCCCACGGAATCCTGGACCGAGCGATCGAGTTCGGCGACCTGGATCAACTCATCCACCGGCTTTCATGATCCGGTGCGCTACGCCGCTTCGTCGTGCCGAAAACGCGCGTCGACACTCCCCGGATCCGGGCGTCTCGCCGGGTCATCGGCCCGGCGTTTCGCGACACTCCGCCGAGTCGCCGCCGGTAACTCAGCCGTAGAGATGGCAGGCGACGGCGGCCGGGGCTGAAGCGGTCCCGACGTCGATTTCCGCCGCCAATCTGGCCCGCTCGCCCGCCGCCCGATCGTCCACGTGCTGCTCACGCGCCTCGGACGTGCGCCCGGACGCCTGTGGGCCGACGACCGGGAGCAGCAAAGGCCGGGCGGAGTCGGCGAAGACCATTTTCACCCCGCCGGGGGCCTCGGTCAGTTCCACCAGGCCGCTGAAGAAGGGCTCGGACGGGCGTTCCTGCCGGATCTTCTCCAACAACTCCACGACCTCGGCCCCCTTCGCGGTCCTGAGCAGCGCCACCCCGTCGACGGTCTGCAACCGGTCGGGCTCCGGGAGCAGCGCCGATTCCCTTTCGTAGTCGGCGATGTCGACGCTGGTCCAGCGTTCTTCCAGCACCACCTTCAAATCCCTTGCCTCCCAACCGCAACGGTCGAAGGCCTGTGGGCAACGGGGATGGAACGGGCAGCCCTGCGGGGGCCTTGCCGCGTCTGGGATCTCGCCGCGGGGCAACTCGGCCGGCGGCGCGCCGACGTGCGAGACGTCCGGGATCGCCTTGAGCAGCGCCTGCGTGTACGGATGCCGCGGGTTGTCGAAAATGTCCTTGACCGGCCCCATCTCGACGATCTTCCCCAGGTACATGATTGCCACCCGGTCGCAGAAGAATCGGGCGCTGGCGAGGTCGTGGGTGATGTAGATGAACGACAACCCCAGGCTGTCGCGCAGATCGCTCATCAGCGCGAGAATCTTTGCCCGGACGCTCATGTCGAGCATGGAGATCGGTTCGTCGGCAACCAGAAGTTCCGGCCCGAGGGACAGCGCACGGGCGATCACGGCCCGCTGCTTTTGGCCGCCGGAAAGTTCCGCCGGGTATTTGGGGGCGAAGCGCTCCACCGGCGAAAGCCCGACCCGGTGCAGGGCGACCGCCACCTGAGCGGGCCGGTCGGGCTCCGGCACGCCATGGATCCGCAGCGCGTCGGAAATGGCCTGGCCCACAGTCATCGACGGGTTGAGCGCGGCATGCGGATCCTGGAAGATCATCTGCAGTTTGGCCCGGAGCGGCCGCATCGCCGATTCGCTCAGGGTGCTGATTTCCCGTCCCCGGAATTTGATGCTGCCGCCGGTCACCGGGGCCAGCCCCAGCACCGCGCGGCCGAGGGTGGATTTGCCGGAACCGGATTCGCCGACCAGTCCGACCACCTCGCCGGGTTGGATGTCCAACGTGACCCCGTCGAGGGCTTTGACCGAACCGGACGAGCGGCCGATCAGCCGGCCGAGCGCCGAGCCGCGCAGCGCGAAATGAACCGAGAGATCGGTGAGCGAGATGATCGGCTCTGCATCGATTCTCGCCACTGCGCCGCGGCTCACGGAAGCATCAGGCCTCATCGGCGACCAGCACCCTTTCCCTTACCAGATCCGCGCGTTCGACAGCGGAGAGCGAATCCCATTGCAACAGATGGCATTCCGCCCGCCGCCCGCCGGGCAGTTCGCTGATCAACGGAGATTTGTCAGCGCAAACCGCCATGGCGTTCGGGCAGCGCGGATGGAACCTGCAGCCAGGGGGCGGGTCACCCAGATCGGGCGGCGCACCGGGAATGGTCCGGAGTTCGGTGGTGGTCAGCGAAATGGTGGCGCTCAACAACTCCCGGGTATACGGGTGCTGGGGATCCTGGAATACCTCGGCCACCGTGCCGTGTTCGACGATCCGTCCCGCGTACATCACCGCCACCCGGTCGCAGGCCTGACCGACGATGCCCAGATTGTGGGTGATCAACAACATCGCCGGCGAGAAGGTGGTGCGGATCGCGGCCAGGATATTGATGATCTGCGCCTCGACCAGCACGTCGAGAGCGGTCGTCGGCTCGTCGGCCACCACGAACGCAGGCTGCAATGCCAGGGCCAGCGCGATCATGATCCGCTGCCGCATTCCGCCGGAGAATTCGTGCGGGTAGTTCTTGTACCGCGACGGTGGGATACCGAGGGAACGCAGCGTTTCCAGTGCTCGCCGGTCGGCAGCCTTCCGGCCCATCCGCTCGTGGGACCCAATTGCCTCGCGAAAGTGGTCGCTGATCCGCATCAAGGGATCCAGCCTGGTCATCGGCTCCTGGAAGATCATACCCAGACCGGAGCCACGCACCTGCGGCCAGACCTTCCGGCCCGCGGTCACCAGATCCCTTCCACCGAATCGGATGTGGCCGTCCATGGACGCGCCGGCAGGAGTGAGGCCCAGCAGGCCGCGGCCGAGAGTGGACTTGCCGCAACCGCTCTCACCGACCAGACCGAGAACCTCGCCGCGCTTCAGCGAGAACGACACCCCGTCAACCGCCTTGATCGGGCCGCCGGCCCCGGCGTACCAGACCCGCAGATCCTCGACGGACAACACGGTCTCCGCCGGACCGGCCGCCGTCGTGACCGGCTCGCCGAGATCGAAGACCGGCGTCGAACCCTCCCTCGCCATCAGGGGCGCCCCGTCCCAGCGTCCTGCGAAACGGTGACGACGCCGACGCCGGCCTCGGTGGTCGGCGTGATCGGCGCCGCCGTCGCCGCCAGCGCCTGACCAGAGACCCCGCCGGATACCCGCACCGTTTTAGAGTCCGGCCCGATCCGGGGCATGACCACCTGCGACAACCGGCGGGCCCGCAGCAACGGGTTCAGGACATCGTTCAGGCTCTCCCCGATCAGCGAAATACCCAGCACCAGCAGCACAATGGCCAGGCCGGGGAAGACTGCGGTCCACCAGATGTGGGAGCTGAAGTCCGAGCGTGCCTTGTTCAATTGATAGCCCCACTCGGCCGCGGCCGAGGGCTCGATGCCGAACCCGAGGAAGCCCAGACCGGCCAGGGTGAGAATGGCATCCGCAGCATTGACGGTAGCGATGATCGGAACGGACTGAATGACGTTGCCGAACAAGTAGCGGCTCATGATTGCCCACGGCGAGGCGCCGACAGCCCTGGCCGCCTCGACGTACGGCTCCTGTTTCGCCGAGATGGTGGCATTTCGGACCACCCGGAAATACTGGGGAATGTAGATGACGGTGATGGAGATGGACGCGGCGAGAATGCCGCCGCCCTCACCGGACGTGCCGCCGACCAACGCGATCGACACCACTATCGCCAGCAGCAGAGAGGGGAAGGCGAACAGCGCATCGGTGATCAGGACCAGTACCCGGTCGACCCAGCCGCCGCGATAACCGGAATACAGCCCGAATGGCACTCCGATCAGCAAGGACATCACCACGGCGAGCACGACCACTTCGATCGCAGTCCGTGATCCGTAGATCACCTGGGAGAGCACGTCGGCGCCCTGCCCGTTGGTGGTGCCGAACCAGTGCGCCGCACCGGGTTTGGCGAGCTTCCGGAACCGGATGCCGTCGGCGCCGGCCACGTCGTTGAACCCGTAGGGCGAGATCCACGGAGCCAGCACCGCCAGTAACACGAAGAATCCGGTGATCACCGCACCTGAGATCAACATTCCGCGCTGCACGCCGCCCGTCTGCCGCAGAGCGGTCAACAGGCCGGCGCCGCGCCTCCGGGACCGCACCGGGAGCCCACCCGGCAGAGCTGCGCTGGGGAGTTCGGTCGTCGGTGCTTCGCTGCCGTGGAACAGGTCAGGGCCGTGCCGCTCCGATTCACCCGGGTAGGGCCCGGCCGAGGTGGGTGGCGTCGACATCGGTCGGTCCTCCACTCAGTACCGCACTCTGGGGTCGATGAGCGCCGTCGCCACGTCGATCAGAAAACTGACGACGACGACGATCACCGCGATGACCGTGACGATGCCCTGGACCGCGACGAAGTCACGTTGCAGCAGGTAGTTGCCCAGCGCATAACCCAGACCCTGCCATTCGAAGGTCCGTTCGGTGAGAATCGCACCACCCAGGAGCAGAGCTCCCTGCAGGCCCATCACGGTCACCACCGGCACGAGAGCGTTGCGAAAGGCGTGTTTGCGCACCACCCGCCGCTCCGGCACACCGCGCGCCCTTGCGGCTTCCACGTAGTCCGAACGCATGGTCTGCAACAGGTTCGTCCTGACCAGGCGCAGGAAGATGCCCGCGGTCAGCAGACCGAGGGTCAGTGCCGGAAGAACTGTGTGCCGCAACACATCCCAGACATACTTCGGCTCGCCGTAGAGGATGGAGTCGATCAGAAAGATGTGCGTTCTGGGTGACACGTTGGCGATCGCCAGTTGGGTGGCCGGGTCGGATCGGCCCGACACGGGCAGCCAGTTCAGCACGATCCCGAACAACAGCTTGGCCAGCAATCCGACGAAGAACACCGGCGCCGCATAGAACAGCACTCCGGAGACCCGGAGAAGGATGTCAGGCATGCGATCCCGGTGGCGGGCGGCGACCCGGCCCAGCGGGATCCCGACCCCGATCGCGATCAGGAACGCCCAGAATGTCAATTCGAGGGTCGCAGCTCCGTTGACCACGATGATGCTGGAAATCTTCTGGTTGTCGGTGATGGTGGTGCCCAGGTCGAAATGGAGCAACTTCCCCAGATAGTCGAAGTACTGCACCAGGATCGGCCGGTCGAATCCGGCGGCGTGCTTGCGGATGGCGATCTGATCCGGCGGGAGTCGGCCGCCCAGCGCCGCGTCGATCGGATTCCCGATGACCCGCATGAAGAAGAACACCAGGGTCACCAGAATCAGGATCATCGGAATCATCAGCGCAAGCCTGGTCAAGAGGTAGCGGCGCAGGCTGCCCGATGACGCCCGAGTGGTTACCGCCAACGCTCTCCTCCTCAGGTCAACGCGTTCCCGCTATCGACCGGGAATGGACCGGCCAGGCCGTGGCCTGACCGGTCCGTGTCAGCTTCCCCTGCCTCGATGACGGCTGTGTTGCCGGGGGCGAACCCCTGGCCCCTGGCCGCCAACTCGTGAAGCAGGGTCAGGCCGACTTGCCGATCAACCAGAACCGGAACAGGAACGCCGAGTCGAGCGTCTTGTCGACACCGGTCACCGTCGGTCCGGTCACCGCGATCTGCTTGCCCTGCAGTAGCGGCAGGGTCGGCAGGGTAGCGGTCGCGCCGATGGTCTGGATCTTCTCGATGGCCGACGTGCGGGCCTCGCCGGATCCGGCCTGCTCGGTGGCGATCAACGGGAGCACCTTGTCCGTATCGCACGGGCGGCTGCCGACCTTGGCCGTCGGGACGTCCTTGGGATCGTCGCAGTAGTGCGCGCCGACAAAGTTGTTCGGCACTAGGAACGGCGAGATGTAGTTGTCGGCATCCGGGAAGTCGGGGAACCAGCCGAGCTGATAGACCGGATAGGCATCCTGCCTGCGCTGCTTGGAATATGTCGTCCACTCGGTGGACTGCAGATTTACCTTGAACAAACCGGTGGCTTCCAGCTGACGCTTGACCTCGCCGTACTCGTCGGCCGAGCCAGGCCCGTAGTGGTCGGGCGCATACTGCAGGCTGATCGAAACAGGCGTCTTGACAGCGGCCTTGTTCAGAGCGTCAGACGCTTTCGCCTTGTCGGGTGCCTCGCCGAATTCGGTCTTGAAGGCGTCGACGTGTCCGGGCAGACCGTCGGGAATCATCGAATAGAGCGGCGCGAAGGTGTCCTGATAAATGCTGGTCGCCAACGCCTTGCGGTCGACCGAGAATGCGACCGCCCGCCGGATGGCCAACTTCTGCGCCTCGTTGTCCCCCGGCATCGTCTTGAGGTTGAAGACGATGTAGCGGAGTTCGCCGCCAGGCCCGTCCAGCACCTTCACTTTGGAATCAGTGCGCAGATCGGAGATCGACTGCGCATCCAGCGACCGCCAGGCCACGTCCACATCACCCTGCTGCACGGCGAGTTTCAGGTTGGACGCGTCGGTGAAGTACGTGAGGGTGACGCCAGAGTTGGCGAGCGGCCCACCGTTGCCCTGGTAGGAGGCATTCGGCTCGAGCGGCGCCAGCTGGTTCTTCTGGTAGCCGCTGCCCAGCTTGTACGGGCCGGAGCCGATGACCTTGGCGTCCTCCAGCAGTTTGTCGGCCGGGAACAGCTTGGCGTCGACGATCGGCCCGGCGGAGGTGCCGAGCACGAACGGGAAGGTCTGGTCGTTCTTGGTGATGAGGGTGAAGACCACCGTCGAGTCATCGGTCGCCTTCACCGATTTCATATTGCCCAGCAGCGAGGCGGGACCGTTGGGGTCGTTGATCTTCAGGATTCGGGTGAAGCTGAACTCGACGTCCTTGGCGGTCAGCGGATCGCCGTTGGAGAACTTCAGACCCGGCTTCATCGTGCAGGTGTAATTGGTTCCGCCGTCGGTGAATTCGCACTTGCTCGCCGCGTCGGGAGTCGGCACCTTCTCACCCGCCGGTATCACCACGAGGAATTGGTACAGCTGCAATTCCAGCATCAACGAGCCGTTGTCGTACGAACCCGCCGGGTCCAGGCTGACCACCTTGTCGGTGGTGCCGATCTTGATCGCCGAACCGGTGCCGCCGCCACCGCCGGAGCTCGGCGCGCTGCTGCCGGTGGCGCTCGCGGACACCGAACTCGCTGTGCTCGAACCGGCAGCGGTGCCGGTCTCGGAGGCTGCACTCGTCGTCGCGCCCGATGCCGGGCTCGACGCGGAACTGGCGGCTGCAGCCGTCGTGGTGGTATCCGTCCGCCCGGACCCGCACGCGCCGAGTGAGGCGGCAAGAGTCAGAGCACCTACGGCGGCAATGATCCGTCGGGAGGTGGTGTTGTGCATGAGACCTCTTTCCACCGGGGCATCGCCGCCGGCTCGGTGACGTCATTCAGGGTCGAATCGATCGGGGCGGTCGAGGGAGCTACCGGCGAGCGATACTGCGCTCAGAACGGGCACGACCGGTCAACCTGGGCAATTTGTGGACCCTACGCCCTGCCAGTAGCCCTCGTCAGAGCTCACGATCACGTTTGGGAAACAGTTGGGCAGTCGTGGGGTCGTTCTGCTGGCCCGTCGATACCAGCCGCAGATCTGCCCGGGAACGCGCCTGATCTGCCGAAAAGAATCCGTTTTCGGCCAGCTGCCACGCCAGGAACTCCGGGCGGAGCCAGGACCCGTCCCGGGCCAGCGCCCGTTCCAGTCGGAGCAGCGGGTCGGATACTTCGACCCAGATCAGCGCGCTGAGCCGGTCGGCGACCACCCGGCGGCCGCTCGACACCCCTTCGAGAATCAGTACTGCCGGCACCGGAATGTCGACGATGTTGCCTGGTCGCGGGATTCCGGTGGACCAGTCGTTGGCGCGTAGCGCACCTGGCTGGGCACGGAAGAGCGGGTCGAGAACCCCCGCCTCGACCCGCGGCCACCAGCCGAACGGGTCGTCCCAGGTGGCCAGCAGATCGGTGGAGAGCGTAGCCACGCCGTCGCTCGATCGGCCCGAACGCCCGAGCAGGGCACGGATCTCGCTCGCCAGCCGAGCCGCGAAGACCGTCTTCCCGGAACCGGACGGCCCGTCGACGGCGACGAGTCGCACCGGCCCCAGCCGCGGGGGGCGGTCGAGCACCAGGCCGGCCGCCACGCCGACGGCATCGCCGGAGCAGATCAGCTCGCGAGTCTCGGCCGGTCCGGCATCTTCGGACGCCAAGGACTCAGGCACCCACCGACCGGCGGCCGGAGAAGGCGCGGCCCAGGGTCACCTCGTCGGCGTACTCCAGGTCGCCGCCCACGGGCAGTCCACTGGCCAACCGGGTCACCGACAGGTCGGGGAACGGGCGCAGCATCCGGATCAGATAGGTGGCGGTGGCTTCGCCTTCGAGGTTCGGATCGGTGGCCAGGATGACCTCCCGGACCTCCGGTTCGGCGATCCGGCGGAGCAGTTGGGCGATCCGCAGCTGATCCGGCCCGATGCCGTCGATAGGCGAGATCGCGCCGCCGAGAACGTGGTAGCGGCCCCGGAACTCGCGGGTGCGCTCGATGGCCGGGACGTCCTTGGGCTCCTCGACGACACAAATGACGGTGGCGTCCCGACGCGGGTCGATGCAGATCCGGCACCGCTCTCCCTCGGCCACGTTGCCGCACTCCTCGCAGAACCTCACCTCGTCCTTGACCCGTTGCAGGGCCGCCTGTAACCGGACGATGTCGGCGCCGTCAGCAGTGAGCAGATGAAAGGCCAGCCGCTGGGCGGACTTCGGGCCGATGCCGGGCAGCCGTCCCAACTCGTCGATCAGGTCCTGAACCGGACCTTCGTACACGGGGTCAGGCCTTCGTCGTGGGTGCCGAGCCGCCGGGGGGATCGTCGTGCAGCGCGCGATCGGGCACCGCTTCGATCACCTTGTCAGCCTCGACGCCGGCGGTGAGGCTCTTCGGACTGTCGTCCTCGTCGTCCCCATCCTCGTCGTCTTCGTCCTCTTCGTCGTAACCGTCGTCGTCGTCTTCATCGTCGTCTTCATCGTCATCGTCGTCTCCGCCTGCATGCGAACCGCCGAAGCCGGGCAAACCGAGGCCGCTGAAGGCTTCTGCGAGGCCACTGAGCGCGCCGAGGTCGCCCAAGCCACCCAGACCGAGAGCTCCGAGCCCACCCAGCCCGCCAAGACCCGACAAACCGGCGGGGACCGCTCCTGCCGATGCGTTGCTCATCTCGGCGGCTGTCCGGGTCGCGTCGCGGACAGCCGCCACCACAAGATCGGCCAGGGTCTCGATGTCCGCCGGGTCGACCACGGACGGATCGATGGTCAACGACTTGAGCTCGCCGTCGCCGCTGACGATGGCGGTGACCAGGCCGCCGCCGGCTGTGCCGGTGATCTCGGTCCGGGCAAGGTCGGCTTGCGCCCGTTCCATGTCGGCCTGCATCTGCTGGGCCTTCAGGACAATCAGCTGCAGGTCGGGCATCCCCGGCATCATGGCTTCCACTTTCGTCGGTCGTCCCAATTTGATCGGCCCAGTTGATCGGCCCAGTTGATCGGCCCAGTTGATCGGCCCAGTTGATCGGCCCAGTTGATCGGCCCAGTTGATCGGCCCAGTTGATCGGCCCAGTTGATCGGCCCAGTTGATCGGCCCAGT
>JBBRDH010000021.1:0-47687 GCA_038204125.1 Mycobacteriales bacterium | reverse complement strand
CCGCTCACGAGACCAGGCAGAGGGTCGCCTCGTGACCAGCACCGCCATCGTGATCAACGAGGAGCAGGCACAGATCGGGAGGTCACCGGCTTCCGGGCCTACTGCCGCCCCGTGGTGGACGACCGCGGTGGTGTACCAGATCTACCCGCGATCGTTCGCCGACTCGGACGGCGACGGGGTTGGCGACCTGCCCGGCGTCATCGGCCGGCTCGATTACCTCAAGACTCTCGGCGTCGACGTGATCTGGCTGTCCCCGGTGTATCGATCGCCGCAGGACGACAACGGCTACGACATCAGCGACTACCGGGATATCCAACCCGAGTTCGGCACCTTGGAGGATCTCGACGCGCTGATCGCCGGTGCGCACGAGCGGGGCATGAAGTTGGTGATGGACCTTGTCGTCAACCACACCTCGGACGAACACCCCTGGTTCATCGCGTCGCGGTCATCGTTGGACGACCCGAAACGGGACTGGTACTGGTGGCGCCCCGTTCGGGAGGGGTTCCATCCGGGTGATCCCGGCGGCGAGCCCAACAATTGGGGAGCCGCGTTCGGCGGATCGGCGTGGCAGTACGACGAGTCCAGCGGCGAATATTACCTTCACCTGTTCTCGACCAAGCAGCCCGACCTGAACTGGGAGAATCCGGAAGTCCGGGCGGCTGTCTACGAGATGATGCGGTGGTGGGTCGCCCGAGGCGTGGACGGCTTCCGGATGGACGTCATCAACTTCATCTCCAAGGACACCGCGCTACCCGACGGCCCGGTAACCCGTGGCCGGTGGGGCGATGGGCATCCCTTTTATGTATCGGGTCCTCGCATTCACGAATACCTGGCCGAGATGCACCGGGAAGCTCTCGCGGGCCGGCACCTCGTGACCGTGGGAGAGATGCCCGGAGCCACTGTCGAGCAGGCCCGGTTGTTCACCGACCCGATCCGCACCGAGGTGGACATGGTGTTCACCTTCGAACATGTCAGCCTGGACATCGGAGCGAACAAGTGGGAGGTACATCCACTCCGACTGACCGATCTGAAGGCCAATCTGGCCTCCTGGCAGCTCGGACTCGCCCAGGTCGGGTGGAACTCGCTGTGTTGGAACAATCACGACCAGCCCCGGGCCGTGTCCCGGTTCGGCAGTGACGGCGAGCACCGCGTGGCCTCGGCGAAAACGCTCGGCACCATTCTGCATCTGCACCGCGGCACTCCCTACATCTACCAGGGCGAGGAATTCGGCATGACCAATGCCGGGTTCACCGCTATCGACCAGTACCGGGATGTCGAGGCGATCGGTCTCTATGCGGAGGCCGGAGCTCATGCGGTCGATTCGGCGGTGATACTGGCCGCGCTCGCCTCGCACGCCCGCGACAACGCCCGTACCCCGATGCAGTGGACCAGCGGCGACAACGCCGGATTCACCACCGGAACCCCTTGGCTCCCGGTCACTCCCAACCACGACACCATCAACGCCGATGCCGCCATGGCCGATCCGGACTCGGTGTTCCATCACTACCGGAAACTGATCGACCTACGGCACACCGACCGAACCGTGACCTACGGGGACTACCGGCCCGTGCTGCTGGACCACGAGCAGCTCTTCGCCTTCACCCGCAACCTGGAGGCAGATACCCTGCTGGTGCTGGGCTCCTTCACCGACCAGCACCTCACCATCGAGCTGCCCGAGCAGGCGTGGGTGGACACCGCCGAACTCGTTCTGGGTAGCCACAGCCGGAAGTCCGAAACGCCCGCCGCGGGAACGCTGACCTTGCGGCCGTGGGAATCGCGCATCTACCGGAAGCGCTGATGCGTTGTGAGCCCGTGGGGTGCTCGGTCTGCAGAACGCCTGCACCCAACTGGTGATTGGTGGCTCGAGGTAGTTGCAGCCCCCTACCCGCCATCCTGTCGCGGGCCATGAAGTACGTTGGCCGACCCGGAACGCTCTTCAGGACATCCAGCAACGTCCCTGCGGGTACGCCAATGGCATCATGGCGGGAGCGCTCGGCATCCGGGCCGGGTACGGGAACCAATGAACTGCAACGCGTCAGCCATTCTCAGGAGATCCGACCATGACATCCACCGAGGTGCTCGAGAAGCCCGACGAACTCGCCACGGACCGCTCGGGTGACGACACGCCGAAGATGTTCCACTACGTCCGGAAGGCGAAGATCGCCGAGAGTGCGGTGATGGGCAACATGGTGGTCGCCCTCTGCGGGGAGACGTTCCCGGTGACAAAGGCGGCCAAGCCCGGCTCCCCGGTCTGCCCGGACTGCAAGAAGATCTACGATTCGATGCCGAAGGGCCGCGGCTGACTCTCACCCGCGAACGGCCCCGGCTTGGGGAACTCTTGGTGGGCCGGGCCCTGAGGGGCAAGCGAGATCTGGTCGGTCGGTCCGCCACAGGGACCAGGGTTGGTCTCGGCCTAACAGCTCCCTCTCGGGCGATGAACGCCTTCGGCGTTGCGCCGAGCAACCGGTGTCTGCAGATTGAATAGGCTCGACCGCAGGCCGACGGCCGCTCGCCCGGCACGGGCTCCGATCCGGCGATTCGCTCCAGCCGATGCAAAGCGAGGACCGGATGAGCGGCGCTGATTCCAGCGAACGAGAGTTCACCATGACCCTGGACGCCGACGGCATCCTGCATCTGGTGTGGACTCGGGGCGTCGCGATCAACGCATCGCTAGCCAGGCAGGCGATGACCGCCGTCGATGAACTGTGCGGGGAATCGCCCCACCTGATCCTGGTCGACCTGTCCAGTATCGGATCCGCCGATCGCCCCGCCCGCGCCGTGTTCGCCGAGCCGTCCGCACCCGGGAGGATGGCCATGTTCGGCGCCTCGCAGGTCGACCGGTTGATCGCCAGTTTCATGTTGGGACTCCGCAAGCCGCCCCACCCGGTCAAGTTCTTCACCGACCAGGCCGCCGCGATCGCTTGGCTGAAAATGGATTTGGGCCGCGGCTGAGAACTGTCATCCGCAACATTCCTTCGGTGGTTTCAGAACATCGCCCCTGGTCTACGGCTGGACCCAGCCCCCTCGTCCTGCCGATTGGGCGGCCGATCGGTGGTGCTCATGGGATCGCGGTCCCGCGCCGGGTCGTAACGCACCCATTTGCGGATCTCTCGCCGGGGCCGGCACCGGGGGTAGTACTCGAGCAGCGCATTGTTGAACTGCGCGCCGATGATGATTGCCATCCCGACGAAGTAGTAGAACAACAGGAATGTGATTGGCACGGCGAGCGAGCCGTAGGTCAGCCCGTGCGAGTACACGTACGTGAGGTAGAGCCGCAATCCCGAGCTGGCGACGAGAAAAACGCCGGCAGCCAGGAAGGCGCCCGGCAGCCCGCGTTTGAACGCATGGCGGTGTTTGGGGGCCATCTGATAGAGGGTGGCGAGCAGCAAAACCAGCCCGATCGCGATGCCCGGGTAGTAGACGATCCCCACGATGGTGCCGACCTGGGGTCTCCAGCCGGCCGGGACGAGTCGCGGCAGCGCCTCCGGGCCGATGGCGAGCAATGGCAATAGGAACACCCCGGCCACCAGCGCCATCAGGTACAGGCCGAGAGCGAAGAACCGTTCGGCGACAGGGTGCCGCACTTCGTGCTGGCCGTAGGCGATGGTGATTGATTCGACGAACGCCGACATCGCAGATGAACCGGCCCAGAGGCTGATCACGAAGCCGACCGATACCACGTCGGCGTGACCGTTCCGCAGGATCGTGTCGACGGTGTTGCCCACCAGATTGTGAGCCACCTCCTGGTTGAACAGCTGGTTCAGAAAGACGTCCAGCTGCTCCCGGATCTTGCCGATGGTGTCCGGCCCGAACCAGTTGGCGATGAAGCCCACCGAACCCAGCAATGCCAGAAGCAGCGGCGCCGTGGACAGCGCCGACCAGAAGGCCGCCTGCGCACTCATCCCGAACAGCGAGTCCGCCCAGGCCTTGGTGACCGTGCGGACGGCGACCTTCCGCCAGCGGTGTCGGACAACGAGGTCGTCGGGGGTGGCCGACCGACTGGGGACCCGGTGCCACGGGATCGAGGGATGCTCGGTGGAGGAGTCGACGGGCGCGCCCGTTTCCGACGGTGCAGCGCCGACCCGTCCGGCACCGGTTCCCGGTCGATGTGAGGTGACGTCTTGATCCAGAGGGCGGGTTTCGACGCTCGTCCGACGGTTCGCCCACCGGGACGTTCGCAACGCGCGCGGCGGATCGGCCCGGTACGCATCGGCCCGGTACAGATCAGCTGGGACCAGATCTGCTGGGGACAGGCCGGCTCCCGACGGGTCGGCTCGGGGGTCATCCGAGGGGATCGAACTCCTCACCTGTCGAGCATGCCTGGTGCCGGGGGTCAACCGGCGCCGGACATCCCTACTGGACCCCAAGATGTAACGAACGCCGGTCGCGGAGGCATGGGCTGTCCATAATCGGCTCGATTCGACACAGTGGGGCGGGCCGCAGCGTGCGCCGGTTGTCGGACCCCACCGGTAATCTGTCAACGGGCGCCGAGACCCACCGATTTTGGCAGCGGCGGCCCGGGGAGCACGAGGGCAGCTGCATCAGTAGCGTCCGCCGGGCCGGAAGTGGTTGCTGGAGAACGAGTTGATCGGGGAGCAGGCTGTGGCGTTCACCCCGGTCGGGCTCGATCAGGCGCGGCTGCGGGCCTGGCAGGTCGAAGCGCTCCGGGCATACCAGGATGCCGGCGGCCGGGATTTTCTCCTGACGGCAACCCCGGGAGCGGGTAAGACGACATTTGCCCTTGCCGTGGCCGTACGACTGATCGCGGCCCGGGTCGTGGACCGGGTGGTCGTGGTCTGCCCGACCGATCATCTTCGGACCCAGTGGGCTGATGCCGCTTCCGCGTTCGGCCTGAGGCTGGACCCGACGATGAGCAACGCCCGGGGCCCGGTGCCAGATGGCATGCATGGATATGTCACCACCTACGCCCAGGTTGCCGGTCGGCCGGCCATTCATGCCGCCCGCAGCACCCGCCGACGTTCACTGGTCGTCCTGGACGAGATCCACCACGCCGCCGACGGGCTGAGCTGGGGCGAGGCGGTGGGCGAGGCCTTCGGGGAGGTGCACCGCCGACTGTCGTTGACCGGCACCCCGTTTCGGACCAGGGGCGACGAGCGCATCCCGTTCGTCGGCTACGAGAACGACGGTGAGCTGCTGCGGTCGGTGGCCGACTATTCCTACGGCTACCGGCAGGCGCTGGCGGACGGGGTGGTGCGGCCGGTGGTGTTCGCCGCTTACACCGGGGTGTCCCGCTGGCGGAACAGCGCGGGCGAGGTCATCGCCGCCTCGCTCAGCGACACCGGGACGCGATCCGTGGAGGCTGCGGCCTGGAAGACGGCACTCGACCCCGCGGGCGGGTGGGTGCCGCACGTGATCGCCGCGATGGACGATCGGATCAGCCACCTCCGGGCGGCCGGCATGCCCGACGCCGCCGGTCTGGTGCTGGCGAGCGACCAGGAGGACGCCAGGGCCTACGCACAGGTGGTCCGCGCGCTGACCGGGGAGCAGCCGACGGTGATCCTGTCGGACGATCCGAAGGCGTCGTCGAAGATCGAGGAGTTCCGCACCTCGACCCAGCGGATCGCCGTCTGCGTTCGGATGATCTCCGAAGGCGTGGACGTACCCCGCGCTGCGTGCCTGGCCTGGATGACCAGCTATCGGACGCCGCTGTTCTTCGCCCAGGCCGTCGGCCGGGTGGTCCGGGCCCGTGGGCCGCAGGAAGCGGCAACCGTCTTCCTGCCGGCGGTCAGGCCGTTGCTCGCCCTGGCCGCCGAGATGGAACTGGACCGGAACTACGTGGTGGCGCCGCCCCCCAAGGGCTACGGTGACGGCGACGGCGGCGAACTGGATCTGGTCGGCGTCCCGGCAGAGAAGAACGGGTCGTCAGGTTTCGAGACCCTCGAATCGCAGGCGGAGTTCGCCCACGTGCTGCATTCGGGGCGCGCGGTGACGGCGCCGGCGGCAGATTTCAGCGCGGATGACGAGGAGTACCTGGGCCTGCCCGGCCTGCTGACCGCTGAGCAGACGGCTGCCGTGCTGGCCCGGCGGGACTCCGGTCTCCGCCGTCGGGTGGACGCGGCCGCCCGTGGTGTCCTGGTCGAAGGTGTCCGGGATTCGAGGTCCCCGGCGGTGGTGTCGAATTCGGATTCGCCCGGCTCGGAAGGCGCAGCCGCAGATGTGGCCGGCTGGCGGGCGACGGCAGGACTCCGGCGCGAGGTGAACCAACTCGTCGGGCAGGTGGCAGCGCGGACCGGCCGACCGCATGCGGCGGTGCACGCCCAGATCAGGCGTGACGTGCCGGGACCTCCGTCCGCGTCCGCTGCAGCCGAGCTTCTCGAGCGTCGGCGCGACCACCTGCTCGGATTTCTGTGAACACAGGAAGTCCTGTCAAGCCCGGGGGCCGAACAACGAAGGCGGGCCGCTGTGAGGCGGCCCGCCTTCGGGCAGAGAAAATATGCCCCGTGGGGGCGAGAAGCGAAAGTCAGTTATCGCGGGACTGGTGGATCACAGCGGCCAATTCCTCGAGCCGGGCGGTGTGCTCACGGGCGTGATGGCCACAGAACATCAATTCGCCGCCCTTGGGAAGGACAGCGCGGACCGCCGCAGCTGCTCCGCACCGGTCACACCGGTCGGCTGCTGTCAAGGCCGCTGGACTGGCCAGGGTTCCGGTCATGTCGTCCTCCCATCATCTGCCACCCGGGGGTGGCGTGCCGTTTCTTCGTCCGACCCGTACATCAGTGTTTCCGAATCTGACTTCTGTCAATCGACGCCGGTTGATCCGACGTCAACTGATTCGACGTCAACTGATTCGACGTCACCTTGTTCGACGCTGCCGGCCCCCGATCTGTTCCGCGTCCGACAGAGGCATTGGCCACACACTGCGTTGCGCTGCCAGTGATTCGGCACCGGAAGACCGTCGGACGGCTCGCTCCGGGGAATCGGCCGAACTGTTGTCAGCGTTCGGTCTTCTTCATGGTGCCATCCTGACCCGGAAGAAAGATCCAGGTTCGCCTGAGGCGAACGACGCGCCGCCGATCAGCAATCGGACCGTGTCCCCAGCGTGACCGTCCCGCCCGGTGATCAGGAAGTGGAATGTGTCGGATGGGCGGATCGCCCGGCCGTAGATGCGGCGTCACCCCCTGCTCGAATACCTAATTTTACAACAGATAGAAGTTTTACCCGGGGTAGAATCGACCCCCAATGGAGGGGGTTGCCGTGGTCGGCCGAGGTGAGCTCGAAGCAGCGGTGGTGGGCGTGCTCTGGGATGCCGCCGAACCGATGACCGCCAGGTCGGTGACAGATGCCCTGACCGGACGGGATCTGGCCGTGACGACGGTGCTGACGGTGCTGTCCCGGCTCGAGGGCAAGGGCGTCGTCGCCCGGGCCAGGGACGGCCGCGCACACACCTACCGGGCGGTCAGTGGCCGGGAGGAACACACCGCGGAGCTGATGCGCCAGGTGCTCGACACCGCCGGGAACAGGGACGACGCGCTCGCCAGGTTCGTCGGAGCAGTTTCGACCGAGGACGCGCAAGCACTGCGCCGAGCCTTGGGCGATCGGTAACGCCCACGGGCGCCGCTGTGCCGGCTGCCGCTCTGGCAGTGACCGGAATTGTACTGGCCGCTCCGCTCAGCGCGGCCCTGGCACGGGCGGGTTGGACCCGCCGTTCACCCGTCGCGGCCCTGGTTCTCTGGCAGGCCGTGTGCCTGTCGGCGGGGGTCTGCCTGGTCGGAGCGGGATATCTACCCTCTCTCGGTCCGCTCGGCGGTAGCCCCGTCGGCGCCCTGGCCGTCCTGGTCCGCAATGTTCGGACGGGCCGCCCCTTCATCGGGATGACCGGCCCCGGGATTGCCGCCGGAACCCTCGCCGCAGCATCGGCCGCGGTCCTGTTCGGCGTGCTGATCCGGACTTCCATCATGGCGATGCGCCGCAGGCGCACCCACCGGATGCTGCTGGACCTGCTCGCCGGTGGGGGGGATGCGACCCGGCAGGAGATCAGCGACCTGATCGCCGACGTCCGGATCCTGGATCACCCCACGGCGGTCGCCTACACGCTGCCCGGCTGGCATTCCCGGGTGGTCCTGTCTGCCGGCCTGCTGGACCTGCTGGACCGCGCGGAACTGATTGCCGTCATCGACCACGAGCGGGCGCACGTCCGGGAGCGCCACGACCTGCTGGTGCTGCCGTTCCAGGCCTGGGCCTCGACGGTGGGGTGGTTGCCGGGAGTCAGGGCCGCAGCCGATTCGGTGGCCGAGCTGACCGAAATGCTCGCCGACGACTGGGCCGCCCGGCGATCGTCGGCCTGCACACTGGCCAGGGCGCTGGCGACGGTTGCGCTGGCCGGGATCCCCCGGGAGTCCGGCCTGGTCGGGGTGGTCACCCGAGCGGTCGCCGGGGGTGTCGTGACCGAGCGGGTGGACCGCCTGCTCCAGCCGAACCCGCTGCCCGTCCGGGCGGTGGTCGCGGTCTACCTGGCCTCGGCCGCCCTGCTGGCCCTGCCGGTGCTGCTGCTGTGGGCAGGCTGGCCCTGATCGACCGCTGCCGTTCAGCCTTCGGATCAGTACGTGCTGGCCCCTTCCCGGGGGCGGTGTCCGGAGCTCGTGATAGGACACGACCATGAATTCAGCAGAAATGACAGGAGCCCGGACGGCCACCCCCGCGGCAGCAGCGATCGAGGCCTCCATCGGCGTTCCTGGGCAGGACGCCTTCGCCGACCTGGACCGATACGCGAGCCTGCCCAGGATGTCCGGCCTGGTGATGTCGCCGGACGGCTCGACGTTGGTGGTTTCGGTCAGCACGCCGGACGTCAAGGGCCGGCGCTATGTCAGCTCGCTGTGGCGGATCGACCCGACGGGCCGGGAACCGGCGACCCGGCTCACCAACAGTGCGCAGGGCGAGAGTTCGGCGGCCTTCACCGCGGCCGGCGATCTTCTTTTCGCCTCAAGGCGGGCCGATCCGCGGGCCGCTGAGCCGGACGAGGACAGTTCGCCGCTGTGGCTACTGCCCAGGGCCGGCGGCGAGAGCCGGGTGCTCGCCACCAGGGCGGGTGGATTCGGCGCCGTCAAGGCCGCGCGGAACGCCGATCTGATGCTCGTCACCGCTCCGGTCCTGCCCGCCGGTGCGGACTCGGCAGCGGCCGATGACGCGCTGCGCAAGGCCCGGAAGGACGCGGCGGTGACGGCGATCCTGCACGACGGCTATCCCGTTCGGTTCTGGGACCACGATCTGGGTCCGGACCAGCCGCACCTGCTCGTCGGCAGCCTCGGCAGGTCCGGCCTGCCGGCGGACGGCTTCGGCGTGCAGACGTTGCGTGATCTGACGCCCGCCGCCGGTGCCGCGCTGATCGAAACGGACGCGGACGTGAGCGCCGACGGATCTTTGGTGGTCACCTCCTGGCGCCGGCCGCTCCCGGGCGCCGATCAGATCGTCGAACTGGCCCTAATCGACGTCGCCTCCGGTGAGCGCAGCACGCTGGTCGCCGATCCGGCCGCCGATCTGTCCTCGCCACGCTTCTCGCCCGACGGTTCCAGGGTCGCCTTCATCCGGGAGCAGCGGTCCACCCCGGATTCGGCTCCGGTGCTCTCGACCTGGATCGTCGGGGTGCAGGACAAGGTGGTGACAGCGGTGGCACCCGGCTGGGACCGCTGGCCCAATGAGATCATCTGGTCGGCCTCCGGTTCGGGTCTGCTGATCAGCGCGGACGAGGACGGGCGCGGGCCGGTCTTCCTGGCACCGCTGGACGGGGGGCAGGTGCGCCGACTCACCGACGACGACGCCTGCTACACCGATCTGGTCGCATCGCCGGACGGCGGATACGTCTATGCGCTGCGAACGGGCTATGCCTGGCCACCTCATCCGGTGCGCATCGCCCTGTCCGGCAGCGTCGGATCCGTGGAGCTCCTGCCGGCGCCGGCGCCCCCGCCGGAACTTCCGGGTTCGCTGGTGGACGTCCGATCCACGGCGGGCGACGGAACGCCGGTCCGGGGTTGGCTCGCGCTGCCTCCGGGCGCCGGTCCGGAGCATCCAGCCCCGCTGCTGCTGTGGATCCACGGCGGGCCGCTGAACTCCTGGAACGCCTGGTCGTGGCGGTGGAATCCGTGGCTGATGGTCGCGGCCGGCTATGCCGTTCTGCTGCCCGACCCGGCGTTGTCGACCGGATACGGCCAGGCCTTCGTCCAGCGCGGATGGGGATCCTGGGGCGGCGCGCCCTATGCGGATCTGCTGGCCATCACCGAGGAGGTCGAGAAGCGCCCGGACATCGACGCCAGCCGGACCGCCGCGATGGGCGGCTCCTTCGGCGGCTACATGGCGAACTGGGTGGCCGGTCACACCGACCGGTTCAAGGCGATCGTCACGCACGCGAGTCTGTGGTGTCTGGACGATTTCGGCCCCACCACCGACGGCGCCTACTACTGGCGCCGGGAGATGACGCCGGAGATGACGGCCCAGAACTCCCCGCACCGGTTCGTCGGCGAGATCACCACGCCGATGCTGGTGATCCACGGCGACAAGGACTACCGGGTACCGATCGGTCAGGGGGTTCGGCTCTGGTACGACCTACTGGCCCATTCCGGGCTCCCAGCGGACGGTGAGGGGCACAGCCACACCGGTTTCTCTACTACCCCTCGGAGAACCACTGGGTGCTCACGCCGGGCAATGGCAAAATTTGGTACCGGGTGGTGCTCGACTTCCTCGCCGAGCACGTCCTGGGCGAACCGGCCGCTCCGCTTCCGGAACTCCTCGGCGGCCCGCCCACCCCATCACCGACGCAATCACCCAACGAGTCGGCCGGTGGATCGCCCGGGGGATTGCCCGGGGGATCGCCCGGGGGATCGGCTGAGGCCGTTGCTCCGGCGGAGGCCTGAGAAGTGGCGGCCGAATTGCACGAGGTGTGGGTCGAATTGTGCAGCGGGTCCAGGGTCTTCGTGGGTCGGGATCTCCCGAACGCCGCCGCGGCCAGCGAGGTGGCCAACCGATGGATCAAGATCGTCAGGGACGAGCCGTTCGGACTGCACGAAACCCTGCCCGGCGCGGGCGTCGTGATCCGAGGTTCCGCGGTCGTCGCCATCAAGGCCCAACTGCAGCCAGCGCCGAGCCGGTTGCGAGATTTCCGGGAGGGCGTCTGGCTGTAGGAGAGCCGCCGACCAGCAGTGCCCGGACGATCGTGTCTCAGCCTTCCGGAATCGCCCGCATCTGGTTGTTGCGCGGAGTGTGGCTGAGCTCGGCGAGGCCGAGGGCCTCGAGCAGCGGCGGTAGATACATACCGAATCGGCCTCGGTAGCCATTGCGCAGACCGTACCAACCGCCGACCGGATTGTCCGGCGACCGCCCCCAGGCCTCGACCGTGCCGGGGACGATGGGCTTCTTCTCGTCGGCGGCGCCGAGCGGTACCCAACCACCCTGCAGCACCAACCATGCCTGCAGATCCTCGACAGCTCGCAGGTGGTACTTGAGGGTGGTGGTCCCGACCTGGCAGATCAGCGCGGGCGGATTCGCCTGCTCGTCGCGGTACATCGTGTATTCGGATGTCCCCGGCGCGGTGGTGAGCTGCCACGGGTCATCTTTGGTGCCGCTGGTCGCGGTCATTGGTCTCCGGTGTTCTCCGTGCCCGGCGCGGATCGGGGAGCGCTCCTATCGATCGGGGCGGACTGACCGGAGCGGATGTCAGGCCGACTGTTCCCGGCCGGCTATTCGAGATAGTCGCGGAGCACCTGGGAGCGCGACGGGTGCCGGAGCTTGGACATCGTCTTCGATTCGATCTGCCGGATCCGTTCGCGGGTGACGCCGTAGACCTGACCGATTTCGTCGAGCGTGCGCGGCTGCCCGTCGGTGAGCCCGAACCGCAGCCGGACAACCCCCGCCTCCCGCTCGGAGAGGGTCTGCAGGACGGCTTGCAGCTGATCCTGCAACAGGGTGAACGACACCGCGTCGACCGCGACGACGGCCTCGGAGTCCTCGATGAAGTCGCCGAGCTGCGAATCGCCCTCGTCGCCGATGGTCTGGTCGAGGGAGATGGGTTCACGGGCGTACTGCTGGATCTCCAGCACCTTGTCCGGGGTGATGTCCATTTCCTTGGCGAGCTCTTCGGGGGTCGGCTCCCGACCGAGGTCCTGCAGCAGCTCGCGCTGGATCCGGCCCAGTTTGTTGATCACCTCGACCATGTGCACCGGGATCCGGATCGTCCTGGCCTGGTCCGCCATCGCCCTGGTGATCGCCTGCCGGATCCACCAGGTCGCGTAGGTGGAGAACTTGTAACCCTTGGTGTAGTCGAACTTCTCGACCGCCCGGATGAGCCCGAGGTTGCCCTCCTGGATGAGGTCCAGGAATGCCATGCCGCGTCCGGTATAGCGCTTCGCCAACGACACCACGAGCCGGAGGTTCGCCTCCAGCAGGTGATTCTTCGCCCGCTCGCCGTCCCGCTTGATCCAGTTCAGATCCCGGCGGGACTGGGTGGTGACCTTGTCACCGGCCTCGGCGGTCTGCCGGACCCGCTCGACGGAGTAGAGGCCCGCTTCGATCCGCTTGGCGAGGTCGACCTCTTCCTCGGCGTTGAGCAGCGCGACCTTGCCGATCTGTTTGAGGTAGGCGCGTACGGAGTCGGCGGAGGCGGTCAGCTCGGCATCCTTGCGGGCCTGCTTGAGCGCTTCGGACTCTTCTTCGTCGTCCCAGGTGAATTCGTCGGACTCGCCGGCCTTGGCGGCCGCCGGAACCGTTGTTGCGACCCCGTCCTCGTCCTCGTTGTCCTCGACCTCGACGGCGCCCACCCCGGCCACAACGGCGACTTCCAGGACCTCGGCGTCGACGTCGATGGGTTCGATCTCTACGACGCCCATTGCCTCGATGGCGTCGATCGCCGGATCGACGTCGATCCCGTCGGCCAGGGGGTCACCGACCACGAGATCGTCAGCGGCCAGGTCCTCTGCATCAGGCAGGACGACCATGGGCTTCGATTTCGCCTGCGCGGACTTCGACGGAGCGGACTTTGACGGAGCAGACTTCGGCCGGGTTGCACCCGGGTGGGTCGCACTTGCCTGGGTCGAGCTGTCCGGAGTCGCAGAGGTGTGTAGTGCCTTGTCCGGGGATGTCTTCGGAGCAGCTCTCGAGGGGCGCGGCTTACGAACCCGGGGGGTCCTGGGCTGGGCGGCTACTTTGCCGGCGGAGGGATCCTCGGCGTGGGCCCCGGGGTGGTCACCGGCATCGGGCCCAGCGGGTGCATCGCCGGCGGCGAGATTCGCCACCAGTTGTGGGCCCGGTGCGCTCACGGCGGTGGGCGTGTCCTCGACTCCGCCGCCGTTGGCACGGCGATGAGCGGAAGCCCCGTGGCCGGAGTCGCCGCGCTGATCGTCTTCATGGCTGTCGACTGGGTGATTGTCCACTGGGTGATTGTCGACCGGGTGATTGTCGACCGGGTGATTGTCGACTGCGTGATTGTCGATCAGGTGATGGTCGACTCGCGAGGATGATGCCATTGCGCCTGCCACTGATGCCCTTTCGCAAAGAATGATGCCGCCTTGTATTCTGGCGGCGCCGTGCATGACGGGCTCTGCCGAGCGTTGGTCCGGATCGAACGGTTGACCGGAGGACGACCGTGCCAGTGTAGCCGCGAGGGCTTCCGGTCACGACATTTGGCCGATAGCAGCAGGTCAAGCGGGCGATCGGGAGGTCCAGATCGCCGCCGACTTCGGCCGCGATGGTCAGGAAGCCGCGGCCTCGTGCGCGGCGAGTGCCGCCCCGACGATCCCGGCGTTGTTGATCAGTTGAGCCACCACGAGCGGCGTGCGGCACTTGAGTAGGGGTACCCATTTATCCGGTTTCTTGGAGATCCCGCCACCGAGGATGAACAATTCCGGCCACATCAGGTTTTCCAGCGCCGACAGGTACTTCGACGCGCGCTTGGCCCATTGTTCCCACGACAGGTCCTCCCGCTCGCGTACCGAGGCGGCGGCCCGGCTCTCGGCGTCGTGGCCGTCGAGTTCGAGGTGCCCGAGCTCGCAGTTGGGAACGAGCTGTCCGTTGTGGATGAGCCCGATGCCGATGCCGGTACCGAACGTCACCATGATCACCACGCCGTCGTGGCCACGTCCGGCGCCGTACCTGACCTCGGCCAGTCCGGCCGCGTCGGCATCGTTCAGGCCGGTCACCGGACCTGGCAGCTTGGCCATCGACTTGACGAGGCTGGTGCCCTTCCAGCTCGGATCGACATTCGCCGCGGTGTTGACCACGCCGCCCAGGACGACACCGGGGAAGGTCACCCCGATCGGCCCCTGGTAGTCGAACGCCGAGGCAACCTTGCCTGCCGTTGCGGCGACCGCCTCCGGGGTGGCCGGCTGCGGGGTGTCCTCGCGCACCCGATCGCCGACGAGGTCGCCGGTCGACAGATCTACGATCGCCCCCTTGATGCCCGTGCCGCCGATGTCGATGCCGAACCCGTGCCCGCTCCGCTGGATGACCATCGTCGACTCTCCTTTGATCGGGATGCACCCCGGAGCTCGTTGTGCACCGCAGGATGGTGGCGGGCCCCGAACTGGCGGTCAGCCGAACCGGGAAGATAGTACGTTCGCCGGCGCCGGGGCCCGCAGCCGACCGTCGCGGCGTCGGAAGCCTGGACTAGAGACTGCAGCCGCCCTGGCCGGCCGGGGCGATGGACGCCGGTGGTCGGGGAGCGGCCGTCTGCCCTTCGATGACAGCGGGCGGAAGTGCGGCCACACTGATGGCTCGCAACTGGCTCTTGACCGCGGCCGACAGCGGCGCGTAGCTGTACCGCGCGCCGAGCGCCAGGTCGACGGAATCGTCGATCCGGTTGTCCATCACCAATTGCGCACAGGGCTGCACCACCAGCATGGTGCGGGCCGCGGAGTTGCCCGCCGGGCCGAACCGGATTTCGCTCCCACACACCAGATCGAAGGCCGGATAGAGCGGGTCGTTACGGCCGCCCAGGATGTCGGCAAAACCGGCCGCCCGCAGGTCGTCGGTGACCGTCTTCGCGAGTCCCCTGGCGAGGCTCGCGTTGAAGACCTGGACCACGATCGTGCTCGGGTTGGCCGGTCGGACGGCGGCCACCTGACCTGCGTCGGTGAACGCCCCCAGGGTCGTGGTGACCGAGAGCGTCGATGCGCTGGTCGAACTACCGGCGGTCGCGGCTGTCGCCCTGACCGATGCGCCCGAGTTGCCCGCCCTGACTCCGGTCGTCCGTCCGCCCGAGGCCGAGCCCGGCCGTCCTGGCCCGATCGGCAGCAGGCCGGATGTGGCCGAGGTGCCCGAGGTGCCCGACGTTCGACCGGTGACTGCCGGTGCCGGCCCAGGCTGATTGCAGCGGGTGGATGCGGCCGCGACCGGCTTGAGGAGCTGGAACCAGACAACCCCGGCTCCACTCAACAGCACCACCAGGATGACCAGGATGGGCCACCGGCGACGACGGCGGTAGCGGGCAGGCTGGTCGGGACTCACCTGATCTCCTTCGTGTGGTCACGTTCGATGGCGGTGTCCGGGCGGGTCGTTCACATTCGTGGTCAGGGTAGGCGCTCCGTCGTCCTACCGCCGTCAGCGCGACCTCGCGGCGTCGTCAACATTGCGGCGGGACCGGCCGGAACAGGCGAAATGGCATGGTCTGGGCGGTTCCCCGGTACCTCTGGGACGCGCTGAGGGCGAAAACGTCGTCCGGTCGGGCGGGACCGACAGAGTTCGGCTAGCATGCAGCCCGCTGGGCCCAGTGCAGGGGATCGAACGAGGGGAGCGGGCGAACGCCGAGGGGTGTGACGAAGGCGTCACCTCCACCACGGCCCGCAGGCGCGGGGGCGGGCACAAAAACAACTGCTTCGGCGTTACCCCGGGGCCAGCGTGCAAAGGCCGCGCCGTCGACCGATCTGGGACCTGAAGGTGGGCGCGTGGCCGGACAGTTCTTGGTCTTCGCTCGTCGGCGGCAACCGTCGGTCAGGAAAGTTCGCGTCGGCGGCGCAGCACACGGGATCGCTCAGCCCGAAGGGCGGCACCGCCGGGTGAACTTCTTGATATGTAGATCGAAACCAATCAGCACCACGAAACGAAGGTCAGGCAATGGCTACAGACTATGACGCCCCACGGCGGAACGAATCCGACGAGGTCAGCGAGGACTCGCTCGAGGAACTCAAGGCCCGGCGGAACGAGGCCCAGTCGGCGGTGGTCGACATCGACGAAAGTGACACCGCCGAGTCGTTCGAGCTGCCGGGCGCGGACCTCTCCGGGGAAGAACTCGTCGTCAAGGTGATCCCCAAGCAGGCCGACGAATTCACCTGTTCGGTGTGCTTCCTGGTTCAGCACCGCAGCCGGCTGGCCTCGGACAACGCCGGCAAGATGGTCTGCGTCGACTGCGCGTGACCCAGCCGGACAGAACGGGTGGCGTCGCTGCCCGGGTGCGGGAGTTCCACCGGTGTTACGACCTGCCGGTGCGCACCGAACCGACGGTTCGGATCGGCGGGGACCAGGCCGAGTTGCGGCTCGCGCTGATCGAGGAGGAGGTCGCCGAACTCCGCGCCGCGGTGGCCATTTCCGACCTCGCCGCGGTCGCCGACGCGCTGGCCGACATCGTCTACGTGGCCTACGGCAGCGCCGCGGTCTACGGCATCGACCTGGACTCGGTGATCGACGAGGTGCATGCCTCCAACATGACAAAGCTGGGTGCGGACGGCCGGCCGGTCCGGCGGGCTGACGGAAAGATCCTGAAAGGCCCGGACTACCGGCCGCCGAATCTGCTGCCCGTGCTGGGCCGCGGCGCGACCTCGGCCGAACCGGCTGCCGTCGAATAGTCGCCGGACCCGAGGCCCCTCCGCCGACCAGGCTCGGCGGCTACCCTTGGGGCAAGTACCAATTTCGGGAAACTCGAAGCAGCAGAATCGGACCGCCATGAGTACAACGATCGGCCGGTGGTTCAAGAAGCTCACCACCGATGACGAGACTGTCGACGCGGACACCCTGAGTTCGGAGGTGGAGGCGTCCGGCTGTCAGCATGCCGCCGGCTGCGCGCAGGGCGAGAAGGTGACGATCATCGGCCGGCTCCGGTCGGTGGATCTCCGGCCGACGGACGCGCTGGCCAGCCTGGTGGCGGAGGTCTACGACGGCACCGACTCCGTCGATCTGATCTGGCTCGGGCGCAGGTCCATCCCCGGGGTCGAGACCGGTCGCACGGTCAAGGCCACCGGCCGGGTGGCAGTCCGGCAAGGTCGCAAGGTCATCTACAACCCCGACTACGCTCTGATGCCGGCCCATTCGTGAGTTCTCCGTACCTGGCCGACGACGACCGTCCCCAGGCTGCCCAGGAGGCGCTGCCGGCTTCGCGTCTCGAGGCAGCCGGCGACCCGCAGCCGGGCCCGGCGACCATGTGGGAGCAGATGGGCGGCCCGATGGGCATGGTCGACTCCGGCCTGCCCGTGGTGGTCTTCGTGCTCGTCAACGCACTGTCCTCCCTCGGCTGGGCAATCGGTGCAGCGGTCACGGCGGGCCTCGCGATCGCTGTAGTCCGGCTGGTCCGGAAAAAGCCGGTCACCCAGGCCATCGCGGGCCTGTTCGGCGTCGCGTTGGCCGCTTTCATCGCCCATCGGACAGGCTCGGCCAAGGGATTCTTCCTCGTCGGCATCTGGACCTACGTCGCCTACGGCAGCGTGTTGGCGATCTCGATCCTGGTGCGATGGCCGTTGATCGGCGTGCTGTGGGAGAGCCTCAACGGCCGCGGCACCACCTGGCGGTCGGATCGGCGGTCGGTACGCCGTTACGACCTCGCGACCATGGTCTGGCTGGCCGTCTTCGGGCTCCGATTTGCAGTGCAGCACGCGCTCTATGACTCGAATCAGGTCGGCTGGCTGGCCACCGCGCGGTTGCTCATGGGTTACCCGCTCTACCTGCTGGCGGTCCTGGCGACCGTGCTGATCGTCGGTTCGGCGTCCGGGATGAAGCTGCCCCGGTTCATGTCAGGGCGACCGAAGCCCGGTCAGGTCATGTCAGGGCGACCGAAGCCCGGTCAGGGCCGATCGGTTGAGGGTCCGGCAATTGGCCATCACGACACCGGCAGTGGCGAACCAGGCAGTGGCGAACCAGGCAGTGGCGAAAGAGGCGGTGGCGAGCCAGGCAGGGACACCGGAGGCAGTGACACCAGATCCGCCCCGGACGCCTCGCGCGAGGTATCCGACCCGACCTGACGAACGGGGCCCGAGGTCAGTTCACCGCGTCGTGGACCAGCTTCTCGACCTCGGTGGACGCCACGAAAAGCAATTCGTCGCCCGGCTCCAGCGGCTCGTCGGGCTGCGGCACGATGACCCGCCCGCCGCGAAGGATGGTGACCAGCGCGGAGTCCCTGGGCAGCCGGAGGTCGCGAACCGGCCGGCCGGCCAGCCGGGTGTCGGGTGGCAACGTCACCTCCACCAGATTCGCCTGACCCTGTCGTAACGTGAACAGCCGGACCAGATCCCCGACCGTGACGGCCTCTTCGACCAGGGCGGCCAGGATCCGCGGCGTGGACACGGCGACGTCCACCCCCCAGGCGTCGGTGAACAGCCATTCGTTCCGCGGGTCGTTGACCCGGCCGACGACTCTGGCGACCGCGAACTCCGTCTTTGCCAGGAGCGAGACCACCAGGTTGACCTTGTCGTCGCCGGTGCACGCGATGACCACGTCGCAGGTCTGCAACCCGGCCTCCTCCAGCGAGGCGAGCTCGCAGGCATCGGCCTGGACCCACTCGGCGGCCTCGATGCGGTGCGGCTTGATCGCCCCGGGGTCCCGGTCGATCAGCATGACCGAATGCCCGTTCTCCACCAGTTCGCCGGCGATCGACCGACCGACCGAACCGGCGCCGGCGATGGCGATGCGCATCAGGCACCTTCCGTGGGGGCTGCCGCGGCAACCTCCGAGATGTCGTGGATGTGGGTGGAGAGCGCAGCGGCGTAGACCAGATCGCCCTGCTGGACGACAGTGTTCGGAGTGGGCAGCAGTCCGCTGCCGAACCGGACGACGAAGGCCGCCCGCACCCCGAGACTCGACTCCAGGACCGACAGCGGTTGGCCGATCCAGCCCCGGTGGTAGGGGATGTTGACGATCGTCACGGTGCCGGACGGGTCGCGCCATTCGCTGATCAGGCCGTCCGGGAGGACCGCCCGCAGCAGCCGGTCGGTGGTCCAGGGAACGGTGGCAACCGTCGGAATCCCCAGCCGTTCGTAGACCGCGGCACGCTTGGGATCGTAGATCCGGGCCACCACCGTGCCGACGCCGAACTGCTCTCGGGCGACCCTGGCCGCGATGATGTTGGAGTTGTCCCCGGAGGACACTGCGGCGAAGGCGCCGGCTTCCCGGATGCCCGCGGCCAACAGGGTGTCCCGGTCGAAGCCGACACCGAGGATCTGCTGCCCGTGGAAATCCGGACCCAGCCGACGGAAGGCGACGGAATCCTGGTCGATGACGGCGACGGAGTGACCTGCTTTCGTCAGGGCGCGCGCCAAGGCCGATCCCACCCGGCCGCAGCCCATGACGACGATGTGCACCGGTGCTCGCTCCTTCACTGCCATCCACTCGCGACTGGTCGAAAGGTACCCGCTCCCGGAGGCGTCACGGGTGGTCAGGCTGTCGAGTCGGGTGGGGCGGTCCCGGCCCGCGGAGCGCCAGGGGGTCTGCTCGCAGGTGGAGGGACCGGTCGGGGAGCCGTACGCTCTGGTGTTGTGTCCAAGCTGACCGCAGCAACGAAACGACTGCTCCTGGGTCGACCGTTCCGCAGCGATCGGCTGTCGCACACTCTGCTGCCGAAGCGGATAGCTCTGCCGGTGTTCGCCTCCGATGCCCTGTCCAGCGTGGCCTACGCACCGCAGGAGATCTTCGCAACCCTTTCGGTCGCCGGTCTCGCCGCCTACACCTATGCACCGTGGATCGCCGGGCTCGTCGCGACGGTGATGATCGTCGTGGTCCTCTCCTACCGCCAGAACGTGCACGCCTATCCCAGCGGCGGCGGTGATTACGAGGTTGCGACAAAGAATCTCGGCCCCACTTTCGGCCTGCTGGTGGCCAGTGCCCTGTTGGTCGACTACATTCTCACGGTCGCCGTTTCGACGGCGGCGGGTGTTGCCAATATCGGGTCCGCCATACCGGCGGTCGGCGCCCATCCGGTGTTGTGGTCGGTCGGCATCATCATTGTCGTCACGGCGCTCAACCTGCGCGGGATCAAGGAATCCGGAACGGCTTTCGCTATTCCGGTGTATGCGTTCATCGTGTCCATCATCGTCATGATCATCACCGGGCTGGTCAAGTTTGCCTTCGGATCGCACCTGCGTGCGGCGAGCGCCGACTTCACCCTGACAGCGGAGCATTCCCTGGCCGGGCTGGCTCTGATATTCCTGCTGGCCAGATCGTTCTCGTCCGGCTCGGCCGCGCTGACAGGCGTGGAGGCCATCTCGAACGGAGTGCCGGCATTCACCAAACCGAAATCGAAGAACGCCGCGACCACGCTGGCCCTGATGGGTGGTCTCGCGGTCACCATGATGCTCGGACTGGTGGCCCTGGCCCTGATCACTCACGCACAGATCGCCGACAAACCGGAGAGCCAATTGCTGGGCGCCCCGGCCGGCTATTACCAGAAGACGCTGATCGCGCAGATAGCGGAGACCGTCTTCGCCGGTTTCCCCATCGCCTTCTATGTCGTCTCCTTCACCACCGGTCTCATCCTGGTGCTGGCCTGTAACACCGCTTTCAACGGCTTTCCGGTACTCGGGTCCATTCTGGCCCAGGACAAATACCTGCCACGTCAGCTGCATACCCGCGGTGACCGGCTCGCATTCTCCAACGGCATCGTCTTTCTCGCCGTGGTGGCGCTGGTCCTGGTCGTCGCCTTCAAGGCCGATGTGACCGCCCTGATCCAGCTCTACATCGTCGGCGTCTTCGTATCGTTCACGTGCTCGCAGGCCGGGATGATCCGGCACTGGAACCGACTGCTGCTCAGCGAGACCGAGCCCGGCGTGCGCCGCCGGATGCGGCGGAGCCAGACCATCAATGCCGTCGGATTCTGCTTCACCTCGGTGGTTCTGGTCATCGTGCTGGTGACCAAGTTCCTGGCCGGTGCCTGGATCGCGATCCTGGCGATGTCGATCATCTTCTTCACGATGAAGGCAATCCACCGGCACTACGCCCGGGTGAGCCTTGAGTTGACCGGCGACGACGACGACATGGTGTTGCCCAGCCGGGTGCACGCGATCGTGCTGGTCTCGAAGATGCACCTGCCGACGATGCGGGCCCTGGCCTACGCGCGGGCCACTAGGCCCGACACGATCGAGGCGGTGACCGTCAACGTCGATCCGGGGGATACGGCGGCGCTGGCCAACGAGTGGGAGGACCGCCAGATTCCGGTGGTTCTCAAGGTGATCGACTCGCCCTTCCGGGAGATCACCAAGCCGGTGCTCGACTACGTCCGCCGGGCCAAGAAGGACTCCCCGCGGGACGTCGTCGCCGTGTTCATTCCTGAGTATGTGGTCGGGCACTGGTGGGAGCAGATCCTGCACAACCAGTCGGCGCTGCGCCTCAAGGGTCGGCTGCTGTTCACCCCGGGCGTCATGGTTACGTCGGTGCCCTGGCAGTTGTCGTCCTCCGATGGCCTGGACCGGCGACTCCGGGCCCGTACCGAACGTAATTCCCTCCCCCACCGACCGATCGCGGGTGGGCTCGAAGAAGGCGGCCGCGATTCGGCCGCAGCGCCCGGCAGTCGGGATGGGGCCCGGGATCTGCCCAGGGACTCCCGCGAAGACTTTCGCCGTGACTCGCCGAGCGGGAATAGCCCCGATTCGACCCTGGGGCATTCCGCAAGCCGGGATTCCAGCCCCCGCGAGCCGGTTCAGGTCCGCGGCTCCGGCGACGAATGACAGGCGACGAGTGACATGCGACGAGTGACAGGCGACGGGTGACAGGGGACGGATGACCAGCCGCGGGATGACCGGCGGCGGGATGACGGACGACCAGAGGGTCGCCGACGCCCTCGTTGCCGGCGATGTGATCGAGGTTCGGATCGGGCCGGTGGCCCACGGGGGACACTGTGTCGCCCGATATCACGGCCGGGTGATTTTCGTTCGGCACGCTCTGCCGGGGGAGTTGGTAAGGGCCCGGATCACCGAGGTCAAGCGGCATTCGTTCTGTCGCGGCGACGCGGTGACGGTGCTGGAGGAAGCGCCGGGTCGGGTACGGCCCCGATGCGTCCACTTCCACCCTGGAGGATGCGGCGGCTGCGACTTCCAGCACGCATCCGCTCAGCTGCAGCGGGAACTCAAGGCAGCCGTGGTCACCGAGCAGCTGCTCCGGTTGGCCGGCCTCGACGTGCCCGTGGTGGTGGAGTCGCTCGATGACGCCGACTTCGGCTGGCGGACGCGGGTCCGGTGGGCGCTGGACCCGACCGGCCGGATCGGGCCGCGGGCGTTCCGGTCGCACCGGGTGGTCGGCGTGAACCCGGCGGAGCCCTGCCTGATCGCCGCGCCCGGCCTGACCGAGTTGGCGGCGACCGTCGACGTGCCGACCGGGGTCAGGCGGCCGACAGCCGAGGCCGGTCCCCGGACCGGGCGCCCGCTCCGCGCCAGGACCGGCGGAGACCGTCGGGCCAACCGGACAGGACGTCCCGAGCTTCCCGAAGTGTTGCTGACCAGAGCCGGGGACGGCAGCCTGCTCGCGATCTGGCCCGGCGAGCCGGGCCGGAGTGCGTCGCCGGCGGTGACCGAACGAGCGCTGGGCCGGGAATTCGAGGTCGCGGCGGACGGCTTCTGGCAGGTGCACCCGGCCGCCGCCGATGCGCTGGCCGGAGCGGTCGGGCAGGCCCTCGACGGGATCGAGCTGACCGGCCGGGACAGCTGGGACCTCTATTCCGGGGTCGGGCTTTTCACCGAGGTGCTGGCCCGGGCTGTCGGGCCGTCGGGCTCCGTCGTCGCGGTCGAGGGAGATCGCCGGGCGTGCGTTCTCGCCGAGGCGAACATGGCCTCCTCGCCGCAGGTGTCGATCGAGCTCGGGTCGGTGGAGTCGGTAGTGCCCGGGCTGGCCCCGGCGGTCGACGCCGTGGTCCTTGATCCGCCCCGGGCCGGCGCCGGGCCCGAGCTGTGCGCCGCCATCGCCGCCCGCAATCCTGCGGTGATCGTCTATGTGGCCTGCGATCCGGCCGCGTTGGCCCGGGACACCGCCGCACTGACCGACGCCGGCTATCGACTTGCCTCACTGCGGGCCTTCGACGCCTTCCCGCAAACCCACCACGTCGAGTGCGTGGCAGCTTTCAGGCCGGCGTAGCTGCCGCGCGGCTCAAAGTTGGCCGGTTTGGGGCCGGTGGGACGGGTGAGTCCTCCTTCGTCCGCGCGGGCGGCGGTGAACCGGCATCGCCCGAGCCTCGGCTGTCTCGACCCAGGCCGCGCCCCAGCCGACGTGGTGAACCGCCCCTGCGCGGCTCAGAGCCGGCTGCGCGGCTGAGTCAGACCGGGTCCGGGCGGCTGTTCCCGGTCGCGGGTGGCCAACCATCGAAGAAGTTCCGCCGGCCGGTTCGTGATGATCCCGTCGACCCGCGCGCCCAGCAGAAAGGCCCAGTCGGCCGCCTCGTCCACGGTCCAGACCAGGCAGGCCAGGTCGGCGGCGTGCAGTTCGGCCACCAGCTCCGGGCGGGCCCGGACGATCTCCAGGGACGGGTTGCAGGCCGTCGCGCCCAGGGCACGGCACAGCGCAACCGCGTCGCCGAGGGCGTCATCGGCCATCTTCTCGATGAGCAGGCCGACCGGACGCCCGGGCTGCAACCCACGGACGTGCACCAGGTGTGACACCTCGAACGACTGGACGAGAACCAGCTCGTCGCAGCCGTTCTGGTGGATCAGATCGAGCACGGTCTGCACTTGCGCTGCGGTGTGCCCGCCCTTGATCTCCAGCAGCAGCCGACGCGATCCGGTCAGCGCGGTCAGGACCTCCCGCAGCTCCGGCACCCGGCTGCCCGAGAACGGCCCGGATCCGGCCGGCGAGTCCTTCCCGAACCAGCTGCCCGCGTCCAGCACCGAGATCGCCGCGGCAGTCAATTCCCGGACGAAGCCGGTCCCGTTCGTCGTCCGGTCGACCGTTTCATCGTGCAGGAGAACGGGGACCCCATCGATGGTGGGTTGCACGTCGGCTTCGATCCAGTCGGCACCGGCCGCCCACGCGGCCTGGAAGGCCGGCACCGTGTTCTCCGGGGCGCTCGAGCTGGCCCCCCGGTGAGCGATCACGACGGGGTGACCGGCGGGTCGGAGCAGACTGGTCATCGGTCCAACGCTAGCCGCGGGCGAAGCATCGCCGCCCGGGGTCAGTTGGTGGCCAATCTCGGGTGCTCCTCGTCAACTATGTGGACGACCGACCGGTAACTTGAAGAGTCGAGGCTTCGGCGCAGCCGATTGCCGGATCCGAACCCGCCGAGGCGCTGCCCCGGGCAGTTCGCCCGGCGGGGGCAGCTGAACGTAATTGGAGGATCTGTGCCACCACGCGGGACCAGCATGCCGGGCCCGGACCGGGACGGCCTGCACCGGATCTCCTCACCTTCGGACATCCGCATCCTGCCCGCGGACAAACTGCCGGCCCTGGCGGAGGAGATCCGGTCTTTCCTCGTCCAGCAGACCTCTCGCCGCGGTGGCCATCTCGGCCCCAACCTGGGTGTGGTGGAGCTCACCCTGGCGTTGCACCGGGTGTTCGCCTCGCCCGCCGACCCGATCATCTTCGACACCGGCCACCAGGCGTACGTCCACAAGATCGTCACCGGGCGGGCCGGTAACTTCGACCGGTTGCGGACCCGCGATGGCCTGTCCGGCTACCCGAGCAGAGCCGAATCGGTACACGACTGGGTGGAGAATTCGCACGCCTCGACCTCGCTGGCCTACGCCGACGGCCTGGCCAAGGCCTTCGCGATCCGCGGCGAACACCACCGGACCGTCGTGGCAGTGATCGGGGACGGCGCGATGACCGGCGGGATGGCCTGGGAGGCGCTGAACAACATCGCGGCGGCGAAGGACCGACCACTGGTCATCGTGCTCAACGACAACGGCCGCTCCTACGCCCCGACCACCGGCGGCATGGCGCAACGGATGGCCGCCCTGCGACTGCGGCCGGGTTACGAGAAGGTGCTCGGCCAGGTGAAGCACCGGTTGCCCCAGGCCCCGTTGGTCGGCCGCCCCATGTATTCGGCCCTGCATGCCGTCAAATCGGCCGTGAAGGACTGGCTGATGCCGCAGACGTTGTTCGCGGACCTGGGTCTGAAGTACCTCGGACCGATCGACGGGCACGACGTGGAAGCGCTGGAGGACGCGTTCGAGAAGGCAAAGGGTTTCCGCGGGCCGGTCCTGGTGCACTGCCTGACCCGCAAGGGCCAGGGTTACCCGCCGGCCGAGAACGACGACGCCGAGCAGATGCATTCGCCGCCGGCTTTCGACCCGGACACCGGGTTACCTGTTGCGGCCGTCGGCACCACGTGGACCAGCGTGTTCAGCCGGGAATTGCTGGGTGTCGGGGCGATCCGGAAGGACGTCGTGGCGATCACCGCGGCGATGAGCGGGCCGACGGGTCTCGACCCGTTCGCGCAGCGGTTCCCCGAGCGGTTCTTCGACGTCGGCATCGCCGAGCAACACGCCCTGACCTCGGCCGCCGGTCTGGCCATGGGCGGGATGCACCCCGTCGTGGCGCTCTACGCGACCTTCCTGAACCGGGCCTTCGACCAGTTGCTGATGGATTGTGCGCTGCACCGCCTCGGCGTCACGGTGGTCCTGGACCGGGCCGGCGTCACCGGCGAGGACGGCCCCAGTCACCACGGCATGTGGGACATGTCGCTCGCCGGTCTCGTCCCCGGACTCGCCCTGGCGGCGCCACGGGATGCCGCCACGCTGGCCGAGGAATTGTCCGAGGCGGTCGCGGTCGATGACGGCCCAACGATCCTGAGATTTCCCAAAGGTCATGTGCCGCAGATTGTTAGAGCAGTTCGGCGAGTGCGCGGCGACGGGTCCGGACTGGTGGCGGTCAGTGGTGGGATAGGTGCCGTCGACGTCCTGGTCGAGCCCGCCGCCGGCGGTGACACGGACGTCCTACTGGTGGCCGTGGGAGCTTTCGGTGCAACCGCGGTGGAGGCCGCTGCCCGGCTGGCCGATCAGGGCATCGGCGTCACGGTGGTCGACCCGCGGTGGGCGCTGCCGGTCCCCTCCGCGATCGGGCTGCTCGCTGCCCGACATCGGCTGGTGGTCACCCTCGAGGACGGCGGTCGCTCCGGCGGGATCGGCGCGGCCGTGACGGACGCACTCGGCGCTCTGCCGGGCCCGCCCAATGTGCCGGTCACCGTACTGGCGCTGCCTCAACAGTTCCTCGAGTCGGCATCCAGGGCCGATCTTCTGGAGGACCTCGGCCTGACAGCCCGGTCGGTGGCCAGGGGAATCACCGAGACGATCGCTCAACTCACAGTCGAAAAGGACCGGCCGGTGTCCCCGTCCCGCGGCACGACCGAAACCGCTGACCGGACGCGTGGGCAGATTGCCGGTGAGCTCTGATGCGGGTGCTGGTGGTGGAGGACGAGCAGCGGTTGGCCGATGCGGTCGCCCGGGGGTTGCGAGCCGAGGGAATGGCCGTCGACGTCGCCTACGACGGCACCCAGGGGCACGAAAAGGCCTCGTACACGCGGTATGACGTGATCGTGCTCGACCGTGATCTGCCCGGCATGCACGGCGACGACCTGCTGGCCGCACTGGTGTCCTCGGGTGACATCACCAGGGTGCTGATGTTGACGGCATCGTCCGGGCTCGATGCCAGGGTCGAGGGCCTCTCGTTGGGCGCCGACGACTACCTGGCGAAACCGTTCGCGTTCCCCGAGTTGGTCGCCAGGGTCCGCGCGCTGGGTCGCCGGGCCACCCCGGCGGCGCCACCAGTGCTGCGGACCGCCGACGTCGAGCTCGACCCGGCGAAACGACTGGTGGCAAGGGCGGGCGAGTCGATCGAGCTGACCAGGAAGGAATTCGGCGTCCTCGAGGTGCTGATGTCGGCGGCCGGCACTGTGGTGTCCAGCGAGGAACTGCTGGAGCGGGTCTGGGACGAGAACGCAGATCCGTTCACCACGACGGTGCGGGTCACGGTGATGACGTTGCGCCGCAAGCTGGGTGAGCCGGGTTTGATCGAGACCGTGGTGGGCGCCGGTTACCGGGTGTCCGCCGATGCCGCTGACTGAACCCGACCCGCGGGCCGGTTGGGCGGCTGCCCGGTTGCCGATCCGGAACGGCCTGCGGCTTCGGTTGACGACACTGGCCACGGTGCTGCTGGCACTGGTCGGCGCATTGTTGCTGGCCCTGTCCTACCTGCTGGTGGGTCGGGTGGTAGAGGGGCTACCGCATTTCCCGGCCGGCACCAGGGTCCAGTTGAACGGCGTGGTGGTGGATGCCGCGGTCGCTACCGACCAGGTGGTCCACCAGGGCCGCCAGACTGTGCTGGTGGTCGGCCTGATCGCCTTCCCGCTCCTGGTGATCACCGGTGGCCTGGTGTCCTGGGTGCTGATCGGCCGCACCCTGCGACCTCTGTCCACTCTCACCAGCGCAGCCCAGAAACTCTCCGAAGCGTCACTGGATCAACGGATCTCGCTGGGCGGCCCGCGTGACGAGGTAGCCCAACTGGCCGACACCTTCGACGAGATGCTGGGCCGGCTGCAGGCCGCCTTCGAGGCCGAGCGGCGGTTTGTAGCAAACGCATCGCACGAGCTGCGAACCCCGCTGTCCATCATCCGGACCGAAGTCGACGTGACCCTCGCCGACCCGACATCAAGCCTGGCTGATCTGCGGCGGATGGGTGAGATCGCAAGGGAGGCAACGGATCGCGCCGATCGTTTGCTCAATTCCCTGCTGTTCCTGGCCCGGACACAGGCCAGCGGGCTGTCGGTGGTGCAGTCGGTGGACCTCGCCTCGCTGGTGGCTCCGGCGCTGCAGGCGGTAGAAAGCGATCGCGCCGACCGCGGCCTGCTCGTCGAGGTGAGCGGCTCCAGCGCGGTGGTTCCCGGTGATCCGGCCCTGCTGGAGCGGGTTGTCGGCAACCTCGTCGAAAACGCTGTGCGGCACAACGTGTCCCGCGGCCTGATCCGCATCGAAACAGGAAAGACCGCGGGGTCAGGGTTTGTCTCGGTCGCCTCCGGTGGCACCGTCATCGCCCCGGACACGGTGGCCGAATTGTTCGAACCGTTCCGGCAGGGCGAGCGCGCCAGGACCGGCCGCCACCGGGGGAGCGGCCTCGGCTTGTCGATCGTCCGCGCGGTCGTGTCGGCCCATCAGGGCACCGTGCACGCCGAACCCCTGCCCGAAGGCGGACTGCGGGTCCGGGTGGAACTCCCCGGCTGGACGACCTGATTGACGGCACAATATAGCTGATCCATTAATTTGATCCAGCAATGGGCTTAATAGCTGAATACCGCAGCTTGCACCGAGAGTTCATCTGCTGCAACCGGCTTTCGCCGGGCTTCGGAGCCTGCCGTTTCAAGAGGAACCCGAGCCTCGAATCGGTCTCAATTCTGACGAAGTCCGCTGCCCTGGGCGACCGTCAACATGTCGTAGTCGCTCATTACACCATTGTGGGCACATACCTACGCCTTGACACCGGCGCTCCCGGGAGTGGAGACTCGATTCCGGCTGATCAATTGTCAACTGTCTGCAAAGACAAAGCGGGACACCGACTCTGCGACGCAGCATGGCTTTGGCCAACCGTCTGCCGTGATGGCTACGGTCACTACTATCTGCAGACCGCCGGCGACGTCGGAGACCTCGGCGATCACCGCCTGCGCCCGGACCGAACTGCCGGAGTGCAGCGGCGCCGGAAAACGGACCCGGTTCAGTCCGTAGTTCACCGCCATCGCCACCCCGTCGATCCGGTACAGCCCGCGCATCAGCACGGGCAGCAGCGAAAGGGTCAGGAAGCCGTGCGCCACCCGGCTGCCGAATGGGCCGGCCGCTGCCCGCGCCTCGTCAAGATGGATCCATTGGTGGTCGTCGGTGGCGTCGGCAAACAGGGCGATCCGCTGCTGTTCGACCGGAAACGGGTCGCCGGGCCCGATCCGCTCCCCGATGGCCGCGGTCAACTCAGCCGCCGTCGAAAAGACTCTCAGTGTCATTCCTGGCTCCTTCGTCGCTGCGACGCTCACTCATGCCAGGTGGCCGCCGATCTTGGTGTAGCCGCGCAACAGGTCCCGGGACAGGATGAGCCGCTGCATCTCGTCGGTGCCCTCGTAGATCCGGTACAGCCGGACCTGCCGATACCACCGCTCGATCGGGAGCTCGCGGGTGTAGCCCATACCGCCGTGGATCTGCATCACCCGGTCGACGACCCGGTTCACCATGCCTGCGCCGTACAGCTTGGCCATCGACGACGAATGCCTAGGATCGGCGCCCTGGTCGACGGTCCACGCGGCTCGCATGGTCAGCCATCTCGCGGCCTCCAATTCGGTTTCCGAATCCGCGATCATCCAGGCGATGGCCTGGTTCTCACCGATCGGCTTGCCGAACGTGACCCGAGTATTGGCATGGTCTATCGCCATCTGCAGGGCCCGCTCCGCGGTGCCCAGCGCACCGGCCGGAATCAGATAGCGTCCCTTGCCGATCCACTTCGTGCCCAGCTCGAAACCCTGGCCCACCTCGCCGAGGATGTTCCGCTCCGGCACCCGCACCTGGTTGAACACCAGCGCCGCCGGACCGCCCTCGCCCATGGTGCGGATCGGCTCGGAGGTCCAGCCCATCGCGCGATCCACCAGAAATGCCGTGGTGCCACCGCCTCTGGTGCCTTTCTCCTTGTCGCTGACGGCCACCACGATGGCGAAATCCGCGTCGTTGCCACCGGTGATGAACGTCTTCTCGCCGTTCAGGATCCAATCGTTGCCATCCCTGGTCGCGGACAGCTTGATATTCGCGGCATCGGACCCGGCGCCGGGCTCGGTAATGGCGAAGCAGGACCGACGCTCACCCGAGATGGTCGGCTCGAGGTACTCCTTGCGTTGATCGGTATTGCAGAAGTAAAGAATGTTGTCCGCTTCACCGCCGAAGCTGAACGGCACGAAAGTGCGGCCCAATTCAGCGGCGATGAGCGCCTGCATGACCGCCGGCAGATTCATTCCACCATCGGCTTCCGGGGTCGACAGCCCCCAGAAACCGAAGCTCTTGGCTTTCTGCTGGAGCTCGACCACCTCGCTCCGCTCGAGCGCCGGTCGGTGGTCGCGTTCCCGGCGGAGCACCTCCGGCTCGAGGACCATGACCTCCTTACGGATGAAATCCCTTGCGGTGTCGCGGATCGCCCGTTCCTCGTCGGAAAGTGAAAAGTCCATCCCGTACTCCCAGTCTGTTGTCGTTGCTGACCGTCGGGCGAGCTACCGGCCCCCGCCGTTGATGTAGAGCGTCTGGCCCGACACGTACGAGGCTTCCTCGCTGGCCAGGAATGCGATGACCGAGGCGACCTCTTCGGGCTGTCCAACCCGGCGCAGCGGTGTCTGTTCACTGGCCAGTTTCTGGTATTCCGCGGGTTCGAATCCGACCCGCTGCGCCGTGGCATCGGTCATTGCGGTGGCGATGTAGCCGGGTGCTACGGCGTTGACATTGATGTTGTAGGGGCCCAGCTCGATGGCCAGCGTGGCGGTGATGCCCTGGACGCCGGCCTTCGCGGCGGCGTAGTTCACCTGACCGCGGTTGCCCAGCGCTGACCGGCTGGAAAGGCTGACGATCTTGCCGTACTTCGCGGCCACCATCGGAACGGCGGCCGCCTGGCAGCACAGGAAGATGCCCGTCAGGTTGGTCTCGATCACCGAATCCCAGTCCGACCTGGGCATTTTGTAAAGCATGTTGTCCCGGGTGATACCTGCGTTGTTGACCAGGATGTCGACCCGGCCGTACCTCTCCACAGCCGCCCTGACCATGTCCGCCACCGAATCTCCGTCCGAGACGTCGCAGCTGATACCCATCGCGCTGCCGGAAGCCGAGGTGATCGCGTCGACGGTACCGGCAGTCCGGTCCTGGGTCAGGTCCGCCACGACGACGGTTGCCCCTTGCGCGGCAAGGAGTTTCGCGGTCGCCGCGCCGATGCCCTGCGCGGCGCCGGTGACGATGGCGACTCGTTCTGCGAACCTGCTCATGTTCGAACCCTTTCTTGAAAGCCTGCTTCCCGCAGAGAAACTGTCGGGGTGACCAGTGATGTCACGGCTGATATTTCTTCAGTTCGCGCCGGGCGAGCGATCGCTTGTGCACCTCGTCGGGGCCGTCGGCCAGCCTGATGGTGCGGGCCGCGGCCCACAGCGCCGCGAGCGGGGTGTCCTGGCTGACGCCGGCTGCTCCATGGGCCTGGACGGCCTTGTCGATGATCCACAGTGCCGCTTCCGGCGCGGCGATCTTGATCGCCTGGATCTCGGTATGCGCGCCCCTGTTGCCGACGGTGTCCATCAGCCAGGCCGTTTTGAGGACCAGCAACCGGAGCTGCTCGACCCTGACCCGGGATTCGGCGATCCATTCGCCGATGACGCCCTGCTCGGAAAGCGGCCTGCCGAAGGCGACCCTGCTGCTCACCCGCCGGCACATCAGCTCGATGGCCCGCTCGGCCATGCCGATGAGCCGCATGCAGTGGTGGATCCGGCCCGGGCCGAGCCTGGCCTGGGAGATGGCGAACCCCGAGCCTTCCTCGCCGATCAGATTGGCGACCGACACCCGGACATCGACGAAGTGGATCTCGGCGTGGCCGCCATGGTCGCCGTCGTCGTAGCCGAAAACCTGCATACCGCGGCGGATGTGCACTCCCGGTGTGTCCCGGGGCACCAGGACCTGGCTCTGCTGCTGGTGTTTCGCAGCCGTCGGGTCGGTCTTTCCCATCACGATGAGAATCGCGCACCGCGGGTCCATCGCCCCGGAGATGTACCACTTCCTGCCGTTGACGACGTAGTCATCGCCATCACGGACGATGCTGGTGGCGATGTTCGTGGCATCGGAGGAGGCGACCGCCGGTTCGGTCATCGCGAACGCGGACCGGATGCTGCCCGCCAGTAACGGTTCCAGCCACTGTTGTTGCTGCGCAGGGGTTCCGAATTGGGCCAGTACCTCCATGTTCCCGGTGTCAGGTGCAGCGCAGTTCAGGGCTATCGGGGCGATGAATGGGCTCCGGCCGGTGATCTCGGCCAGCGGCGCGTACTGCAGGTTGGTCAGCCCGGCGCCCCGGTCGCCGGGCAGGAACAGGTTCCACAGCCCGGAGTCCCGGGCCATGACCTGCAATTCCGCGATGATCGGCGGCGGGCCCCACTCGCCCGGCCGCTGCAGCTGTTGGGCGGCGAAAACCGTTTCCGCCGGATAGATGTGCTCGTTCATGAAGGCCAGCAGCCGGGCCTGGTGGTCGAGCGTGGTCACGTCGAAGCCGAAGTCCATCAGATCCCCTCGCCGGTCGGATGTTGAGCCTTGACGGTGCGCAGGCCCTGATCGACCAGTGGCAGCACCATGTCGGCGATACCACCGAATCCGGGGCCGAGGGTGGCGCCATGGGAGTGCCGGAAGTGAACCCCCTCCAGCACGACCGCGAGCTTGAACGCGGCAAAGGCCCGGTACCAGCCCAGATTCGACAGGTCCCGGCCGGACCGCTGTCCATAGCGGCTGACGATCTCCGCTGGTTCCGGGTATCCCGGAACGGATCCGATCGCCGTCTGCGGATCGTCCGGGCCGTCGCCGGCCAGCATTGGCTGGTCGGCATAGAGCAGGAACAGCGCCAGGTCGCTCAGCGGATCGCCGAGGGTGGACATCTCCCAATCCAGCACCGCGCTGATCCTGGGTCTGTGGTCGCCCCCGGGATTGGTGTGCGTGGAGATCAGGACGTTGTCGAGCCGGTAGTCGCCGTGGACCAGGCTGCCGTCGCCGCACCCCGGAATGCTCCGGCCGAGTAATTCGGCCAACTCGTCGATGCCAGGCAGGTCGCGGGTCCGGACGCCACCCAATTGGCGCTGCCACGTCCGCAACTGCCGGGCGTTGAATCCTTCCACCTTCCCCAGGTCGGCCAGCCCCACCTCGGCCGGGTCGACGGCGTGCAGCCGCGCCAACAGGTCCACCAGATCGAAGACCAGGTGGCGCAGCGTGTCCGCGCCGAGCGCGAGCACATCCGGACGCCGCCGGTAGGGCCGTCCAGGACAGAGTTCCATGAGATAGAACGGGGCACCGATCACGGCAGGATCGGTGCACATCAAATAGGCTTCGGGCACCGGGATGTCGGTGCCGCCGAGCGCCGAGATGACCCGGAATTCCCGCGCCATGTCGTGTGCGCCGGCCTGCACGTGGGCCAGCGGCGGCCGTCGCAGCACCAGACTGCGGGTTCCATTCGACACCGCGTAGGTCAGGTTGGACCGGCCACCGGCCAGCAGCGTCGCGGAGAGCGGGCCGTCCAGGAGACCAGGCCGGTGGGTGGCGAGGTGGTCGGCGAGCCGGGTCAGGTCGATCCCGGCGGGAGTGGTCATCGGCTCCGTCCTGCGGGTGGCATCGGGAGCCCGGCCGTGGCCCGTCCGGATTCCACAGCGGAATCCCCGGGGGGTTCCTGCGCGGATTCCAGCCCTTGCTGGATCTTGTTCATCCCGGCGAGCCAGCGGTCCGGGTCGGCGGCCCGCCGGACCGCAAATTGGGCGACCTCCGGGTGCGGGAGGATCAGGAACCGGTCGCCGGACAGCGCCTCCACCACGGCGTCGGCCACCGCCTCCGCACTGATCGCGCCCGGCCCGAGCAGCGCGTCGCCCGGACCGCCCGTCGATGTCAGCAGCGGCGTGAGAACGCCCTGTGGGCACAGGCTCTGCACCACTACGCCGCGATGGGCGTAGGTGGCACGCAGCCATTCGGAGAACGCCAACGCCGCGTGTTTGCTCACCGAGTACGGCGCCGACCCGAGCATCGTCAGCAGACCCGCGGCCGAGACGGTGGACAGGAAGCGACCGCGGCCCCGCTCGAGCCAACCAGGCAGCAGGGCAGCGGCGGCGTGCACGTGGGCCATCACATTGACCCGTAGTGCCAGCTCCCAATCGGCAGGGGATGCGGCCTCCGAACCGCCGACAGCGACCCCGGCGTTCGCGCAGTACAGGTCGACCGGGCCGTATTCATTCGTCGCGGCCGTGAGCAGCGACTCGATCACCTCGAGGTCCGCGCAGTCACCAGGGTGGAAAAGGCAACGGATCTCCTCCGCTACCGCCCGCCCTGCGGCTTCGTCCAGGTCGTTGACGACGATCAGGGCGCCGGCCGCGGAGAACCGGCGGGCCAGTGCTGCTCCGATGCCGGACCCGCCGCCGGTGATCACCACGCACGCTCCCTGGAGCAGCATCCCGTGCCCGGGCGTCGACGTCACGGGGCGACCCGGATGACGACCCGGCCGGTGGTCCGCCCGGCCGCGAGCGCAGACAAACCAGCGGGCGCCTGCTCGAACGGCAGCTCTGCTGATACCTCTGGGCGCAGTTTTCCCTGCGCCAGCAATTGCGAGAGAGCTTGTGCTGCTTCGCGGATAACGCGGGGGTTGCGGGCCCGGTAGAGCCCCCAATAGACGCCGACCATGGCGTAATTCTTGACCAACGCGTGATTGACGGCCACTGTCGGAATGGTTCCGCCGGCGAATCCGACGACCAGAATGCGACCCTCGAACGCGACGACCCTGGTCGAGGCGTTGAACGAGTCGCCGCCGACCGGATCGAACACGACGTCGGCGCCGCCGCGGCCGCAGGCCGCCTTGAGCGCGCCGATCAAGCCGTCGGCGGGAAGGGCGGTCCGGTCGATCACCTCGTCGGCGCCACACCGCCGGGCGATCTCGACCTTCTCGGCGCCGCCCACCACGGCGATCACCCGGGCGCCGGCGGCCTTGCCGAGCTGCACGGCTGCGCTGCCCACCCCGCCGGCCGCCGCGTGCACCAGCAGTGTCTCGCCCGGTTGCAACCGGCCCCGCCGGTGCAGAGCCACCCAGCCGGTCTGGTAAGCGATCGTGAAGGCCGCCGCGTGCGCGTCATCGAGGCCCTCGGGCACCGGAAACACGTTGGTGGCGTCCGCCAGGGCAAATTCGGCCAGCGCGCCGTGCGGCATCTCGGCCGTCCCCATGACCCGGGAGCCCAGTGGTGCCGAGCCGCCGTCGGGTGGTTCGGCCCGGGGTTCACCGGCTTCCTCCACGACGCCGCACAGCTCGATCCCGGGGGTGAAGGGCAGTGTCGGCTTGTCCTGGTAATCGCCGCGGATCATCAGCGCGTCAGGGAAATTCAAGGCACAGGCCCGAACGCGCAGCAGTAGTTGACCGGGGCCGGGAGTGGGCCGCGGCGAGTCCGACAACTGCAGGACCTTTTCCGGTTCACCGAGCTCCGAAACCTGCCAGGCCCTCATTCGGAACCGCCGGTGAGTGTCACGCCGCCGTCGACGACAATTGTCTGCCCGGTGATCCAGGACGCTTCTTCGGAGACCAGAAAGGCGACGGCAGAGGCAATGTCATTTGGCTCGCCCAACCGCCGGAGGGGATATTTTGCGGCCACCTCATCCTCCCGGCCGACATAGAGCGCTTCGGCAAACCGGGTCTTGACGACCCCGGGAGCCACCGCGTTCACCCTGATCGCGGGTCCCAGCTCGACGGCCAGGCTTTCCGTCAAATTGACGAGCGCGGCCTTGCTGACGCCGTAGAAGGAGATTCCGGGGGCCGGCCGGATTCCCGCGATCGAGGCGATGTTGACGATGGACCCGCCGCGGCTGCTCATGCCGGCGGCGTACGCCTGCTGCACCCAGGAGAGGGTGCCGAGTACGTTGACCTCGATGATCTTGCGGGCCGCGGACATGGGCAGATCCATCAGCGCACCGTAGGCCGGGTTGATCCCGGCGTTGTTCACCAGGATGTCGACCGGCCCGAAGGCAGCCGCGGCGGCGGACAACGTCGCCGACTGGTGGTCTTCGTCGTCGGCCCTTCCAGTGACCCCGATCGCCACTGACGGGCCACCCAGTTCCGACGCAGCCTGCGCGACCGCGTCGGCGTGCCGGGCGGTGATCACCACCTTGGCCCCCTCGCTGACCAGCCGACGCGCGACGGCGAAGCCGATCCCACGACTGGCGCCCGTCACCACCGCGACCCGGCCGGACAGTCGGCCGCCGGTCACCCGAACATCTTCCACCCCAGTCGATTCACCGGCGGAGCTAAGTTCCGTCGGCGTCGTCATGCCGGCAGGGTGGAGACTCCGGGCGGCTGGAACCGCCGTCCGGTCACCCGTTCGGAGACGCCCTCGCGGTCCAGGTACGGGGTCATGCCGCCCAGCCAGAAGGGCCAGCCGGCCCCGGTGATCAACGCCAGGTCGATGTCGGCCGCGTCCGCCACCACCCGCTCGTCCAGCATCAGCCGCGCTTCCTGAGCCAGCGCGGCCAGTGCCCGGTCGCGGACCTGCGGGGCGGTCGACGGCCGGTCGCCCTGTTGCCACAGCGCGGCAATCTCCGGATCCAGCATCTGCTCGCCGGTGTCCGACCAGCTCAGCAGCGTTCGGTGACCGGCGGCGACGATCCGCCGGAGGTTGTCACTGACCGAGAACCGATGCGGGAACGCCCTCTCCAGGGTCTCGGTGACGTGCAGCGCGACCGCCGGCCCGACCAGCTGCAGCAGCATGATCGGTGACATCGGCAGCCCCAGCGGCGCCAGTGCACTGTCCGCCACCCCCGGATCGGTGCCCTCGTCGATCGCCGCGATGATTTCGCCCATGAACCGGGTCAGCAGCCGATTGACCACGAAGGCCGGTGCATCCGCGACCAGGATCGGGCCCTTTTTGAGCTTCTTGGCCAGTTCCAGGGCGGTCGCAGCGGCCAGGTCAGAGGTGTGTGGACCCCGGACGATCTCCAGCAGCGGCATCACCGAGATCGGGTTGAAGAAATGAAAGCCGACCAGCCGCTCCGGATGCGACAGATCATCTGCCATTGTCCCGATCGACAACGAGGAGGTATTCGTGGCAAGTGTGGCTTCCGGACCGATCACCTTTTCGAGCCGGGCGAAGACCTCTTTTTTGGCCGCCAGTTCTTCAAAGACCGCCTCAATGACAAAATCTGCGTCCGAGAAAGCCTGGTAATCAAGCGATCCGGCGATCAGACCGGTCAGCCGGTTGGCCTGGTCTACGGTGATCCTGCGACCGGCGGCACGCTCGGCGATCTTGGCGTGGACCTTCGAGATGCCTTTGTCCAGCCGGGCCTGGTCGATATCGGTCATCACGACGGGTACCTGCAGTCGCTCAGCGAACAACAGGGCGATCTGCCCGGCCATCAACCCGGCACCGATCACCCCCACCTTCGTCACCGGGCGCGCCAATGCCGAATCCGGTGCACCGGCCGGCCGGCGGGCCCGCTTCTGGGTCAGGTCGAAGGAATAGAGCCCGGCCCGGAACTCCGGCGAGACAATGAGGTCGGCCAGTGCGGAGGCCTCGGCAGTCAGACCGGTATCCAGATCGGCGGTCCGGGAGAGTTCGATCATCTCCAGGGCGAGATAGGGCGCCGGCGAGGCGCCGTGAGTTCTCATATCGGCGATGGCCCGGCCGCGTTCGAGCGCGGACGTCCATTCCCCGTCGAATTGCGGCGCCCGATAGTCGTTGCGCTGCACAGTTACCCGGCCGCCGAGTACCCCAGCCAGCCAGGCCAGCGACTGCTCCAGATAATCGGCTGCGTCCAGGACGATATCGACCACCCCGAGTTCGGCCGCATCCTTCGGGCGCATCATCCGGTTCTGATTCAGCGAATTCTCGATGATGACGGTGACGGCATTGTCCGGGCCGACGATCCGAGGGAGCAACTGCGTGCCGCCCCAGCCCGGCAGGATGCCGAGGAACACCTCCGGCAGGGCCATCATCGCGGCATTCGCAGCCAGGGTTCGGTAATGGCAGGCCAGCGCCAGTTCCACGCCACCGCCCAGCGCCGCGCCGTTGACGAAGGCAAAAGTCGGAATTGCCGTGTCGTGCAATTTGCGGAAGGTCGAATGACCGAGAATGCCCGTGGTCATGGCTGTTTCGTGGTCGACGACGCCGCCGATCTGAGACAGGTCGGCGCCGACGGCGAAGACGAACGGTTTCCCGGTGATCGCGATCGCGGCCGGCTCCGCCGCGATCGCCTCGTCGATGGCCCGGCCGAGGCCGGCCAGACCGGCTGGGCCGAAGGTCGACGGGCGGGTGTGGTCCTTGCCGTTGTCCAGGGTGATCAGCGCGACCTTGCCCGCAACTCCCGGAACGTCGATCAGTCGGGTGTGCGCCTCGGTGACCACCTCAGCGCGTCCTGCGGCTGTCACCGCAGCTCTCCGGTCGGGTCCGCGGTAGCGCCGGAATCATCGTGCCAGTGCGGGTTTTCCCAGATCACCGTGCCGCCCATGCCGAGCCCGACGCACATCGTCGTCAGGCCGTAGCGGACGTCGGGCCGGCCGGCGAACTGGCGCGCCAGCTGCGTCATCAGCCGGATCCCGGAGGCCGCCAGCGGGTGCCCGGTGGCAATGGCGCCGCCGTAGATGTTGACCCGGGCGTCGTCATCGGCGAGGCCGAAATGATCGGTGAAGGCCAGCGCCTGCACGGCGAACGCTTCGTTGATCTCGATCAATCCGATGTCGTCGATGGTCAGACCTGCTCGCCGCAGGGCCCTTTCGGTGGCCGGAATCGGGCCTGTTCCCATGGTCTCGGGGGCAACCCCGGCGTAGGCGAAGGCGACCATCCGCATCCGCACGGGTAGGCCGAGTTCCTCGGCGACGTCGGAGGCCACCAGCAGGGCGCCGGTTGCGCCGTCGGTGAGGCCGGAGGCGTTCCCCGCGGTCACCCGCCCATGCGGGCGGAACGGCGTCCGGAGCGTGGCCAGGTCCGCCAGGGTGGACCCCGGCCGGGCCAACTCGTCCATCGTGGCCAGCCCCCACCCGTCGGCGACGGAGCGGGTGGCCACGGGCACGAGCTCCGGCCCGATGTGGCCCGCCGCAACGGCTGCGGCATATTTCTGCTGGCTGGCCACGGCGTAGGCGTCCGCCCGCTGCCGGGTGAGCTCCGGGAACTTGTCGTGCAGATTCTCGGCGGTGCTACCCATGTTGAGTGCAGAAGGGTCGACCAACCGGTCGGCCACGAAGCGCGGATTCGGGTCCGCTCCTTCGCCCATTGGATGGTGGCCCATGTGCTCGACGCCGCCGGCGATGACCACATCATATCCGCCGGCCACGATGCCGGAGGCTACCGTCGTCACCGCGGTCATCGCGCCCGCGCACATCCGATCGATCGCGAAGCCGGGCACCGACCGGGGCAGGCCCGCCAGGATGGCCGCGGTCCGGCCGATGGTGAGGCCCTGATCGCCGGTCTGGGTGGCGGCCGCGATCGCCACCTCGTCGATCCGCTCGGGCGGCAGCTCCGGATGGCGCCGGAGCAGTTCCCGGATCACCTTGACCACCAGGTCGTCGGCCCGGGTGGCGGCGTACTGCCCCTTTTCGCCGGCCTTGCCGAACGGCGTCCGCACGCCCTCGACGAACACAACATCCCGCAGCGTTCGTGGCGCCGGCGATTCGCCCACAACTGCTCGACCTGTGGGAACGGTCCTGGTGGGTTCGGACCTGATGGGATCGGACCTGGTGGGATCGGAAACGGACGTGTGCGCCACTACGGCTCCCTGCTGATTTGCCAGAACGGGCTGCTGCACGACGGAACGATCACCGTCGGCTGAGTCGGATTGTGCGACTGTACCCGAATGCTACTGGCCGGTAACTTACGCGGCCGGTGATCGGGCTGGGGCCGGATCAGGCCGGTGCATCGGGTCCGCGGATCAAATAGGGGGCGCGTCCAGCGCGGCTCGCAGGATGCCGGCGGTCAGGTCGATCTGCCATTCCCGGGCACCACCCGCCCGGAGTGCTACCGCAATGTCTGATCCGGCCGGCGGGGTCCACATGATCCGGCGGAGCAGGTCCGGCAACAGGAGGTTCTCGACCGGCACCTGGGCTCTGTCGCCCAGCTCCGCCATCGCGGCCCGAGCGGCGGTGAGCCGACCGGCCGCCACCGGGTCTTTCACCGCCCACCGCGAGGGCGGGGGTGGGTCGTCGCTGGGTAGCGAAACGGGTGGCAGCTCGGCCGCGGGCATGGTCAGCGCGCGATTGATCGCGGCCCACCACATCGGTGCCTGCCGACGCTGCATCCGGCCGGTGTAGACCGGCATCGCCACCAGATCAGCCAGAGATCTGGGCCGACCGGCGGCCGCGGCAGCGATCGCAGCGTCCGGCAGGATCCGATGCGGCGCCAGGTCGCGGCGTTGAGCCAGTTCGTCCCGAGCGAGCCAGAGTTCGCGCACCACGGCCAGCGCGCGCTGATCCCGGATGCGGTGGATGCCCGACGTGCGGCGCCACGGGTCGATCCGGGGCGGCGCGGCCGGGGCGGCCACGATGGCGGCGAACTCCTCCAGCGCCCAGTCAAGTTTTCCCTGGCTCTGCAGTAGGTCCGCCATCGAATCGCGCAGCTCCACCAGAACTTCGACGTCCAGGGCCGCATACGTCAGCCACGCGGCTGGCAGCGGACGTGTCGACCAGTCCGCCGCGCCGTGTCCCTTTGCCAGGCTCAACCCGAGCATCCGCTCGACCAGGGGACCGAGGCCGACCCGGGGGAGTCCGGCGAGGCGGCCGGCCAACTCCGTGTCGAAAAGCGTGCGCGGCCGCAGCCCGAGGTCGGCCAGGCAGGGCAGATCCTGGTTCGCCGCGTGCAACACCCACTCACAGCCGGCCAACGACGCCTGCAGGACCGCAAGGTCGCCCAGCGGGACCGGATCGAACAGAGCAGTCCCGACGTCGCCGCGCCGGAGCTGCACGAGATAGGCCCGCGAGCCGTAGCGGAACCCGGAGGCGCGCTCGGCGTCCAGGGCGACCGGTCCGGAGCCGAGTCCTAGCCGGCGGGCCCAGTCGGCGAGCTCGACCTGATCCACGACGGGCCGGATCTCACCGTCCCGCGGCACCAGCAGGGGGACGGGCAGGTCAACATCGGAATCTGTGGCGTCGGAATTCGTGCGGTCGGAATCCTGCGGGTCGGCAGTCAAAGGCGGAGGACCGCCGATGGCCGATGAATCCTCCGGAATTCCTGTCCGTTCGGCAGCCGAGGTCAGGAGATGACTCCAGCGCGCATGGCCAAAGCCACCATGTGCGCCCTGTCGCCTGTCCCCAGCTTGCGGCCGATCCGTGCCAGGTGACTTTTGACGGTCAGCGCCGACAAAGTCAACTGGTCGCCGATCCACTTGTTCGACCGACCGTCCGCCACCAGCCTGACGACCTCGATCTCCCGGCCGGAGAGGTCGTGGATGGAGTTGGGAATGTTTGCCGCCGACGGATTCGCCCGGCGTCCGATCAGTACCCCGTTGACGCCGGCGCCCACTGCGTCGATGACCGGGCCGATGTCGGCCGTCGGTGCCAGGGCAAGGACGCGGGCCCAGCCCGCCGCCCGCAGCAGGGTGATGATTTTCGGGGTGTCGGTACCCACCAGGAGGCTGACCAGCGCCAATTCACCGACAGCGCCCGTATCGAGCGCTTCTTCCACGCCGGCCAGTCCGGTCACTGGGAGGACCCGGCCGATTCCGATCTCGGTCAGCCCCGATTGCAACGACTCGCGGGTGGATCGGTCGGGGTCGACCAGCAGCACCGTGGTGGCGCGCAGCGAGTTGCTCATGCCGTCCCGGAGCGGGGCGCGCTGAGCCGGCAGCTTTGCGGCGCCCGGCAACTCGGCCGCCCCACCCCCGTCGACCCCGCCGACGTCGGTGGTCAGTTCGGCGGCCGCCCGCAGGTCAAGAACCGGACGATCCACTACCCGGGGTGCGACAGGGTCCATGTCGACTGTGGGAGTGCTCACGACTTTGCCTCCGAATGATTCGTTGGTGCGTACTGCCGACCGCCTGTTCGGATAACCGTTGGCAGCACGCTGACGGCCTTCGCCGACAACTGCCCCCGGGTCGAAGTAAGTGTCGACCCCGGAACGGCTCAGATAGTTGCTATTGCCACGTACCAGTGTCGCTGGTATACGGTCCCGGGGCAATAACACGATGCGGTCAACGTTGACAATCCGTAGTCAACCCTGGCGCACGTGCGGGGGCCCGACCCGGCCTATCGACGCGACACCCTCGGGCGGCAGACCCGAGGCGATCGCGAGCAGCTCGCTGAACGCCACCAAGTGGGGGCCGAGGTCGGCGTCCGTTGCCGTCCAGGATGCGCGTAACTCCAGGTCATCGGCCCTATGCGGTCCGGCGATGTCGCCGAATCTGGTGGACGAGGTCGCCGTGACGGTGCCGCCGAGGGCGGCGAATGTGGCACCGGACGCCAGCAGGCAATCGGCCAGCCAGCTCCAGGCAACCTCCGGCAACAATGGGTCGCGGCTGATTTCGTCGTCTACTTCACACGTCAGAAAGATGACGATCCGTAGACTTCCCTCCCACGCTGCTACACCATTCGGGTCATACAGCAAGATCAGCCGGCCCGAGGCGAGCTCGCCATCATCATCAGCGGCGACGACCTTGGCGGACAGCGCATGACTGAAGGGCGCCAGCCTCATCGGCGCCGGGAGCGGGCCGAGTTCGACCTCCGGCCGGACCCGGGCGCCGGTCAGCCCGGCGAGGGCCGCCCGGAATTCGGCCGGCGCAGCCGGGTCGACAGATGTCGTCATAAGCGGACCCTACGACCGCCCACCGACAGCGGGTCGTCTCCCACGCCGGGATCGGCAATTGCCGGCCCGGCGGGCCGCTCCGGCACCCCGCACCCACCGCTGTGGAATCGGTGAGCCAGCGGATGAGCCACGAGGGTGCCGACCTCAGTCCGCCGCCGGATCCAGCCGCAACGCGACGGAGTTGATGCACCAGCGCTGGTCGGTCGGGGTCGGGTAGCCCTCACCGGTGAAGACGTGGCCCAGGTGGGAATCGCAACTCGCGCACCGCGCCTCGGTGCGGACCGAACCGAAGGAGCGGTCGGTGATCAGGGTGACGTTGTCGTCGTCGGTCGGGGCGTAGAAACTCGGCCAGCCGCAGTGCGAGGCGAACTTGGCCTCCGACCGGAACAGTTCCGCTCCGCACGCGCGGCAGTAGTAGACGCCGACCTTCGTGGTGTCCGTGTATTCGCCGGTGAACGGACGTTCCGTGCCGGATTCCCGCAACACATGGTAGGCGGCCGGGTCCAGTTCCTGCCGCCATTCGGCGTCGCTCTTGACAATTTTCTGCTGCACCATGGACTCCACGGTACCTGGCGTCAGGGCGGGCACAGCGTGCCGGAAACCGGTGGCTTGTGTTGCAGCAGATAGGTGTTCACGGCGCCGGCGACGCAACTGCTGGCCGGGTAACTGCCGTGCTGACCCGATTGCCACGACAGCAGTACGGCCGAGGACAGCAGCGCAGCCAGCGAGCGGACCCCGCTGAACGGCGCCGTCGGGTCCTCCACCGCACCGACGACCACGACAGGAGGCGCACCGGCACCCTCGACGCCGCCCAGGGCAGTCCCCGGTGCCGGCCAGTCGGCGCACAGTCCGACCTGAGCAAGCAGATAGGGCCCGAACAGCGGGGCGGCCTTCCGGGCCGCGGTGACGGACGCCTGCAGCCGATCGGCACCGAGCCGCAGACCCGAGTCATTGCACCGGTAGACCAGCCGGCCGGCCAGCTGTTGGGCGATCCTGTCCGGCGAGAACCTGGCTGTCAACAGCCTGGCCAGCGGGTTGACGTCGGATCTGCCGGCAGCGGTGAGCGCCGCCGCCAGATCGGGCCACGAGTCGGGCCTGCCCAGGAACTGGCCCAGCGCCCACAGCACGCTTCCGCCTGTCACCGGTTGCCCGTCCGAGCTCAAGACACCCCGATCGCCGAGCCGGCCCACGAGGGCGGTGACAGCGGTCCGCGGGGCGGCACCCAGCGGACAGCCGCCGGCAAAGGCCTGGCACGCCGCGGCGAAGGAGTCCAGCGCCCTCTCCGATGCCTGAGCGATCGCCCCGGCCTGTTTGTCGGCGGCCAGTCGTGGATCGGCCGGACCATCCAGCACCGCGGCCTCCACCCGGCCCGGGTAACGGTCCAGGTAGACGGCGGCCAGGGTGGCGCCGAACCCCCGGCCCAACACCGAGATCCGCTGCTGCCCAACGGCTGCCCTGATGGTGTCCAGATCATCCGCCGCCGGCACCGACGCGTACTGGGAGAGTCCGGGACCGACCATGTCGCCGCAGTCGAAGGTGAGGGTTCGGGACAGACCGGCCAGCGCGGTCGCTGCGGCCGGGGTGGTCGGGTCGGCGTCCAGCGCAAGCAGCCCGCGGGCGCTCGTGCCGCTGAGGCAGTCGATGGGCAGCGAATCGCCGGTTCCGCGCAGGTCGACCAGGACCACCGCGTACCGGACGGCCAGCTCTTTGGGCAGACTGCCGGCAACGGCTGCGGTCTCATGGGTGCCGTTCTCCCCGGGTTCGCCGAGCATCACGAGCAGCGTGGGAGCGTCCTGGGGCAGGCCTGGCGCCGTCGCCTTGCTCACGGCGATCGAGAGGGAGCCGGATCCGGGTTTGTCGTACGACTTGGGGACCGCGACATCCGCGCACTGGACCGCGAACCTGCGGCCGCTTGCCGGGTCGACCGTCGCGAAGGTGTCAGGGCACGGAGCCCACTCGATCGGCGCCGAATTGCGGCCGGGTCCGCCCGGGCCGAGCTCGACCGACGACGGGCCCGTCGAGCCGGCCGAGGCGGTCGGCGGCTCGCCGAAGGTCGCGAGAGGTGGTCGTTGCGAGGCGCCGATCGTGCAGGCCGTCATTACCAGGAACAGGGCGATCACTTCTGCCGTGACCAGCCCGGTTCGCCGCCGGCCCGCCGTGTGCGGAGCGAGCAGTCGGAGGCGGGTCAACGCGCTCGCCGGTAGTGGGCGAACAGCAGGCTCTCGTCCAAATGTGCCGAGGCCAACGACCACCGGGTCGGACCACCCGACCACGCGGCGCTCCCCAGGATGCCGTCGCCGGAGGATCCCAGCAGCAGCGGCGAGGTCGTCAGGCACAACTCGTCGATCAGGTCCGCGCTCGCCAGCGACCCCAGTAGCTCCGGGCCGCCCTCGCACTGCACCCGGCGGAGTCCCAGCGCACCGATTTCCCCCAGCGCGGCGCCCAGGTCGACTTCCCCGTCCCCGGCCGCAATCACCTTGGCGGCGGCCAGGACCGGCGAATCCTGGCCGGCCATCCGCCGGGCGCCGGCGGTGGTGGTGATGACGATCGGCGCGACATCGGTGTCGGTCAGCAGCTTCGAGCCCGCGTGCAGCCCGCGGCGGGTCACGACCGCGACCGGGGTCGGGCCGGAGAAACCCCAGCGGGCCCGCCGTTCGGCCCGGTCCCGACTGAGCCGGACACCCGCGTACCCCTCTGTGCCCGCGGTGCCTGAGCCGACCAGAATCACGTCCGCAAGGTCCCGTAGCAGGGCGAACAGGCGCTCGTCGGCAGCATTCCCCAGGCCGCCGGATCGACCGGCGATGGCGATGCCGCCGTCCAGCGACTGGATCATGTTGGCCCGCACCACAGTTGTCCCAGGGTTCCGCCCCGTTGGGGCAGAGCTGTCCGGCCAGCCGTAGGTAAGCGCGAGGGCGTCGTCGTCCGGTGCGTCGAGATGATCGGGATAGCAGCGTTGCACGCCCTCCATCTGACCACGAACTCCCGATCACGGTTCGGGCCACGGGTTTCTGGCACGGGGATCGTGGCACGGAGTTCGTGGTATTGGGTTCGTGGCATTGGGTTCGTGGCACTGGGTTCGGCCACGGGTTGGGACCGCAGGGTGCAGGCCGCGGGGTGCGGTCGACTGTCAGTCCGACGCAGCGCCAGGCCCGTGAATCTGGCCGGGGGCCCTAGGGTGGGCAGTCGTGTCCCCTGCCCAACAGACCGTTCGGCTGACCGACGTGGTCCCGGTCATCAGCTCCGCCGCACTGATTTCCTCGCTGGTGCCGCCGCCCAGGTTCGAGGCCGTCAGGTTCGGCACCTACCGGCCGGATCCGGCGGAGCCGTCCCAGGGCGCGGCGGTCGCCGCGCTCACCGGGTTCGCCGCCGCCATCACCGACCCGGCCAGGAAGGGCCTGTTCCGGCGCGCCGCACCCCCGGTGGCTCGCGGCGTCTACCTCGACGGTGGTTTCGGTGTCGGCAAGACCCATCTGCTGGCGTCCCTGTGGCACGCGGTCCCGGAGCCCAAGGCGTACGGGACGTTCGTCGAGTACACCCATCTCGTTGGCGCGCTCGGGTTCGCCGAAACAGTGCGCCGGTTGGCCGGGCACCGGCTGCTGGCAGTGGACGAGTTCGAGCTCGACGACCCCGGTGACACCATGCTGATGACCCGGCTGCTCGGTGAACTGTCCGATGCCGGGGTGTTCCTGGCGGCGACGTCCAATACGCTGCCCGACCGGCTCGGCGAGGGCCGGTTCGCCGCCGACGATTTCAGGCGGGAGATCCGCGGGCTGGCCGACCGTTTCGTTTCCCTGCGGATCGATGGGCCTGATTTTCGGCATGCGGGGCTCGCTGCAGCACCCCCACCGCTGTCCGAGGCCGATCTGAGTGCGGCGGCCGGAAGCACCCCGGGGGCCAGCCTGGACTCGTTCCCGGCCCTGACATCCAAGCTGGCGAAGCTGCACCCGTCCACCTACGGACGGCTGGTCGGGGACGTCCGGGCCGTCCACCTGTCGGGCGTCGAGCCGCTGCAGGATCAGTCGGCGGCGCTGCGCTGGGTGGTGCTCATCGACCGGCTCTACGACCGGACGATCCCGGTACGGGCCTCCGGTCGCCCGCTGGACAGCCTGTTCCCGCCGGAGATGCTCAGCGGCGGGTACCGGAAGAAGTACCTGCGGGCAACGTCCCGGGTGATGGCGCTGGCCCGCGAAGGGAGCTGATCAGCGGCCGGCGATGACGTCCCGGAGGTTGTCGACGGCCAGGTCGATCTCCTCGCGGGTGATCACGATCGGCGGGGCGAACCGCAGGGTCGTCTGCTGGGTCTCTTTGATCAGCACGCCGCGGCGGGCCATCTCTTCGCTGACCGCCCGGCCGGGCCCGATCTCGGGCGCCAGTTCGACCCCGGCCCACAGACCCCGGCCGCGTACCTCAGCGACGCCATGGCCGACCAGCTCACCGAGTCTGGCGAACAGGTGACTGCCCAGTTGGGTTGCCCTGGCCTGCATCTCGCCGGTCGACAGCAGTGTGACGACGGCCCGGCCGACCGCGCAGGCCAGCGGGTTGCCACCGAAGGTCGAACCGTGCTGGCCGGGTTGCAGCACCCCGAGCACCGACTTCCGACCGACCACCGCGGAGACCGGCATGATGCCGCCGCCGAGCGCCTTACCCAGGGTGTAGAGATCCGCCCGCACCCCTTCGTGGTCGAGCGCGAGCAGGGCGCCGGTCCGGCCGAGCCCCGACTGGATCTCGTCGGCGATGAACAGCACGTTGTGCTCGTCGCAGAGCCGGCGGACCGCCGCCAGATAGCCGGCCGGCGGCACCAGAACACCGGCCTCGCCCTGGATCGGCTCGAGCAGCACGGCCGCCGTGTCGGGCGTGATCGCCGCTTCCATCGCCTGCAGGTCGCCGTACTTCACCCCGACGAAGCCTGGGGTGTATGGCCCGTAGTCGTTCTTCGCCGCCAGGTCGTCGGAGAACGAAATGATGGAGATGGTGCGGCCGTGGAAGTTTCCCTCCGCGGTGATGATCTGAGCCCGGTTCTCGGCGACCCCCTTGACCTGGTAGGCCCACTTGCGGGCAACCTTGATCGCCGACTCGACTGCCT
>JBBRDH010000020.1:0-48100 GCA_038204125.1 Mycobacteriales bacterium | reverse complement strand
GGAGCCGGAACTGATGACCCGGATCGACGACGTGCTGGCCGGCGTGATCGAGAGCGACCCCGACAAGACAGCGCAGAACGCTCCGCAGCAGCGGCCCGCCTGATCCTAGAAACGGGGCATGGGGTGTGCCGGCCCGCTGTTGGGCGGCACTGGCGCCCGTCGGCTGTTCGACATTTTGTGCTCGGATTGTTTCGATTGGGACGCGAACGAAGAGTCGTATTCGGACTGAAGCTCAACCACAACATCGGGTTCTCCGGGATCGGCGCCTCCTGGCCGATTCCGGCATGAGCGGGCGGTCGTTCCGAATTCGGTAAGGACCGCGACGGCTTGTCGACCCGCCTGCCGGGATAGCGTCTCGGCATGCCGCACACTCAAACATCGCAGGACACGTGGGACGTCGTCGTCATCGGGGGCGGCCCTCCCGGCGAGAATGTCGCGCAGTATGCAATCGCCGGAAGCGACCGGACCGCGGTGATCGTCGAGAAGGAACTGGTCGGCGGCGAGTGCTCGTTCTGGGCGTGCATGCCCAGCAAGGCGCTGCTGCGGCCGTTGGAGGTTCTCGAGGCCGCCCGACACCTTCCCGGGGTGCGGAGCATCGTGGGCGACGCCCAGCTGGATGTGCAGGAGGTGCTCGACCGCCGGGACCGGATGGTGAACCATCACGATGACAGTTCGCAGGTGGACTGGGCGACGGGTGTGGGAATCGACGTGGTTCGCGGCCATGCGCGGTTGGCCGGTCCCCGGACGGTGCAGATCCAGACCCCGGCCGGGCCGCGGACCATCCACGCCCGGCTCGCCGTCGTGCTGGTGACCGGGACCACCGCGTCGGTGCCGCCGGTTACCGGCCTGCGCGAGGCGCTGCCGTGGACATCCAGGGATGTCACCAACATGCACGAGGTGCCGCGGCGGGTCGCCGTGATCGGCGGCGGCGTGGTCGCCTGCGAAGCGGCCACCTGGCTGAACGGCCTCGGCGTTGCCGAGTTGACGATCGTTGGCTCGGCGCCGGAGTTGCTGGCGCGCAACGAGGATTTTGCCGGCGAGTTGGTGCGGCAGACTTTCGTCGAACACGGCGTCACCGTGCGGCTCGGCGCCCAGGTCGACAGGGTCGAGCGCACAGATCCCAAGGACACCGGCGAGGGCCACATCCACGGCGGCGAGGCGGTGGTCAGCTTCGGCGGCGAGTCGGTCACCGTCGACGAGATCCTGATCGCGGCCGGGCGGACCCCGACCAGCCGGGACATCGGGCTGGAATCGATCGAACTCTCGGGCGGTGGGACGCTGGCCGACGCGGCCGCCGGGAACCGCGGCTACGTCCCGGTTGACGACCACCTGGCGGTCGACGGCGTGGACGGCGACTGGCTCTATGCGATCGGTGACATCAACGGCCGCGCGCTGCTCACCCACATGGGTAAGTACCAGGCCCGGATCTGCGGCGCGGTGATCGCCGCCCGCGCGGCTGGACTACCGGTGGACGGACCCTGGTTCACCGCAAGTGCGGAGCCCTCCTGCATTCCGCAGGTGACCTTCACCGATCCGCAGGTGGCCTCGGTCGGGCTGACCGAACGGGATGCCCGAGCCGCCGGTATCGACGTGACGACCGTCGAGGCAGATCTTGCGGCGCTTGCCGGAACATCTCTGCAGCGCGAGGATTATCGGGGCCGAGCAAAGTTGGTGATCGACCGGCGTGACGAAACTGTCCTCGGCGCAACATTTGTCGGCTCCGAGGTCGCGGAACTGGGTCACTCAGCGACCATCGCCGTCATCGGAAAGGTTCCGCTGCAACTGCTCTGGCACGCTGTGCCGTCCTACCCCACTACCAGTGAGATCTGGCTCCGGCTGCTCGAGGCCTACTTCAACCCGTCCTGACCTCAGTGTCAGCGTGACGTTCCCACCAACATTTAGTGGTCTCGCGCGGATGAAGTTGGACTCACCTGCCACACCAGCCCCAAACAGGACCATTTGTGACGCGCAGGCGACTTTGATCCGCGCGGGAGGGCTGGGGCTGCGTTCCCCCTGTGATCCGCGGGGGATGCTCTCGGCGGAGCCAGCCCAGGCGGCGCTGCCGAAGTTACGGCGCCCCGTTGTCGTCCGGAACCATCTCGGGCGGAACGACCTCGGCAGCGACCGGTGGGCCGGGTGGGGTCCCGTCACCGAAGGGCCGGCCACCGAGTGCTTCACGCCCGTGCGGGGTCAGCCAATTGGACAGGTCCGGCCCTTTCGGCACTATCCGCGTCGGATTCACATCCTTGTGGACGACGTAGTAGTGCGTCTTGATCTGCTGAAAATCAATGGTGTCGCCGAATCCGGGGGTCTGGAAGAGATCCCTGGCGTAGGCCCAGAGCACGGGCATCTCACTGAGTTTCTGTCGGTTGCACTTGAAATGGCCGTGGTAGACGGGATCGAAGCGGGCCAGCGTGGTGAAAAGCCGGACGTCTGCCTCGGTGATCGTATCCCCGACGAGATAGCGCTGCTTCGCGAGCCGCCCGGCGAGCCAGTCCAACCGGGCGAACAGTCCGTCGTAGGCAGATTCGTAGGCCTGCTGACTTCCGGCGAACCCGCATCGGTACACACCGTTGTTCACGTCCCGAAAAATCAGGTCCGAAACGTCGTCGATTTCGGTCCGCAAATGCTCTGGATAAAGCTCGGGTGCTCCGTCCCGGTGGTATCTCCTCCACTCGGTCGAGAAATCCAGGGTGATCTGCGGATAATTGTTCGTCACCACCTGGCCCATTGGAACGTCGACCACCGCGGGCACGGTGATACCCCGGTCGTAATCGGGGAAGCGGGCAAGGTAGGCATCCTGCAGACGTTCGATGCCCAGCAACGGGTCGACGCCGCCGGGATCGAGGTCGAAGGTCCAACTCCGGCTGTCATGGGTGGGACCGCACAATCCCATGGACAGCACGCCCTCCAGTCCGAGCAGTCGCCGGACGATGATCGTCCTATTCGCCCACGGGCAGGCGCGGGCCGCGATCAACCGGTAGCGCCCCGGTTCCACCGGATAGCCGTCGCGGCCGTCGGCAGTGATCCGGGTATCGATGTACCGGGTGTCCCGGGAGAACTCCTTGCCTCCGGCGACGTAGAGGCCGGAGGTGCTGTGCTCGCCGTTGTCGACCACGAGTGCCTGCCTTCGTTTGCAGCGCTTCAACGGACCGGACATCGTGAATCCGGTCCGGAGACCGTTCCGGTCAGACCGATTTCCGCCAACTGTGCTCCGGCTCGTAACCGAGCAGTCGTCGCGCCTTGTCGATGGACAGCATGGTCTCGTGCTCGCCGAGGTCCTTGGAGACTTCCACGCCGGGGAAATTGCTTGCGGCGAGTTCGGCGCTACTGGTGCCCATCACGGTGTCGGAATTGGCGATCACGAAGATCTCCCGGCCGGCAAAGTCCCATTCCAGGGCCCGGCGAACGGCCTGGGCGCCGTCGCGGGCGTCGATATAACCCCACAGATTCCACTCCCGGATCGCCGGGTCATCGTCGTAGGACGGGAACTGCGCATAGTCCTCCGGGTACATCACATTGGAAAATCGGAGTCCGATCATCTTCAGCTCCGGGTCCCAGCGGCAGAACTGCCCGGCCATTTCCTCTTCGAGGGTCTTGGCCAGCGAATAGGAGGACTGCGGGCGGGGATGGTAGATCTCGTCGACCGGGATGTACGGCGGTGGCGCACTCCTGCTCATCGGCAACCCGAGTACCGTCTCGCTCGAAGCCCACACGACGTTCTTGATCCCGGCCGCGCGCGCCGCCGAGAACACGTTGTACGTACTGGTGATGTTATTGGCGAAGGTCGCTGCATTGGTGATCAGACCCGGCGCCGGGATCGCGGCCAGATGAACGACCGCGGCCAGTTCCGAGTATCGGTCGTCGATCGCATGCAAGGCCTCGAACGTCTGCCCGAAGTCGGTGAAATCGACCTTGACGTAGGCCGCCCCCGAACCTGCCGGATCGGGTGACGGCGCCCGGTCGAGGTTGACCACCTCATATCCGGTCTCGACCAGGTGGCTCACCACCGCCCGCCCGAGCTTGCCGCTGCCGCCGGTGACCGCAATGCGGCCCTGCCCCGATGTCGTTGCCCGCGCGGCTGCGGGGTGGGCCATGAGCTCGGTCATCAAACGTGCTCCTTCGTGTTGCTTCCAGGTGTGTTGCCGTCGAAGGTGCCGGGCCGGGCCCGGGGGTGCTGGGAACCGGATCGCCCGCCGTTCCGGCGTTGGTACCGTGCCTGAACGATCCAGCCCTAGGAGAGAAGCCGTGTCCTCAGCCATCGATCTTCCCGCATTGCCGACGGGTCAATCAACGACCGAGGGAGTCCGGCCGCAGGACGACCTGTTCCGCCACGTCAACAGCGGGTGGCTTGCTTCGATGCAGATCCCGCCCGACCAGGCCATCTACGGGGCCTTCCACGAAATGCGCGACCAGTCGGAGGACGCCTGCCGGCAGATCATCGAGCAGGCCGCGGCGTCCCCGGGGCCGGCCGGCTCGCCGGAGCAGCTGATCGGGGACCTGTACACCAGCTTCATGGACACCGCTGCCGTCGAGGCAAAAGGCGCCGGGCCGGCGGCAGACCTGCTTGCCATGGTCGACGCGGTGACCGACCGGGTGGAGATGTTCCGGTTGCTCGGGCGGCTCCGGCGGCGGGGGGTGGGTGGCCTGTTCGGGCTGGAGGTCGACACCGATCCTGATCAGCCTGATCGCTACACCGCTGTGATTTTTCAGGCGGGTCTGGGCCTGCCGGACGAGTCCTACTACCGGGACGAGCAGTATGCCGAGATCCGCCGGGCCTACCTCCGGCACATCGTCACCATGTTCGACCTGGTGGGAGTGTCGGAGGCCGACCAGCGGGCGGAGTCGGTGATGGCGCTGGAGACCGAGCTCGCGGCCCGGCACTGGGACCGGGTGCGCAGCCGGGACCGGACCCAGACCCACAATCCGATGGGCCGGGCGGACCTGGACGAGCTGGTTGGCGCGCCGGAATGGGCGGCGTGCCTGTCCGGGGCCGGTGCGTCCGACCCGCTGCTGGAGCACGTGGTCGTCATGCAGCCGTCCTTCCTTGCCGGCGCCGCCGAGTTGTTGGCGGCTGGCGGGCCGGACGAGGCGGGGCCCGGGGATGGGGCACGGCTGCAGCAGTGGAAGAACTGGCTGAGCTGGAGGGTGATTCGCAGCGTTGCACCGATGTGTTCGGCCGCTCTGGTGGAGGAGAACTTCGACTTCTACGGCAGAACCCTGTCCGGGACGCCGGAGCTGCGGCCGCGGTGGAAACGTGGCGTCGCGCTCGTCGAGTCGGCGGTCGGCGAGGCCTTGGGCCGGATCTACGTGGAGCGAACCTTCGCTCCCGCGGCCAAGGAGCGGATGGACGAGCTCGTCGGCTACCTGCTGCAGGCCTACCACCGGAACATTTCCGCCCTGCCGTGGATGGGGGAGGGCACCAGGCGGCGCGCTCTCGACAAGTTGGCCTCGTTCAACCCGAAAGTTGGCTACCCGCCGACCTTTCGCGACTACGCGGGCCTTGACCTCCGTCCGGACGACCTGCTCGGCAACGTGGGACGGGCCGCCTCGATGGAGTTCGACCGGGACCTGGCGAAGATCGGCGCGCCCGTGGACCGGGACGAATGGTTCATGACACCGCAGACCGTGAACGCCTACTACAACCCCGGAATGAATGAGATCGTGTTTCCGGCAGCGATACTTCGGCCGCCGTTCTTCGATTCCACGGCGGACGACGCCGCCAACTTCGGAGCTATCGGCGCGGTGATCGGCCACGAGATCGGTCACGGGTTCGATGATCAGGGATCGAAGTACGACGGCACGGGGGCCCTGTCCGATTGGTGGACGGCGGAGGACCGGGCCGCGTTCGAAGCGTTGACCTCGCGGCTGATCGAGCAGTATTCGGAGCTGACGCCGGTCGACGGCGGCGGTCAGCACGTCAACGGAGCCTTGACCATCGGTGAGAACATCGGCGATCTGGGTGGTCTGGGCATTGCGTACCGGGCGTGGCAGTTGTCCCTGGAAGGGGGCAGCGGAACACCGGCCGAGGCGGCCGGGACGACGGCGGAACAGCGGTTCTTCCTGAGCTGGGCGGAGGCGTGGCGGACGAAGACCCGGCCGGCCGAGGTGGCCCGTCGGCTAGCCATCGATCCGCATTCGCCACCGGAATTCCGGTGCAATCAGGTGGTGCGCAACCTGGACGAGTTCCACCTGGCGTTCGACGTGCAGCAGGGTGACGCCATGTGGCTCCCGCCTTCCGAACGGGTCCGCATCTGGTAGCCGGGAGCAGTCAGCTGACCCGGACCGTGGCCGGAGGCAGCCGGAAGGCGGCGATCAGCGCGTCGATCTCCGCCGGAGTGGCGAGCCGTTCGTCGGTCCCCGTCACCGGCTCGGGTCGGCTGGTCGAGGCAGGTCGACGGTGGTTCCGCAGTCGGTTCAACAGAGCGGTCATGGTGTTGGTCGTCCCCTGGGGCAGGTCGATCGAGCAGGCGGAGCGGAGCGTCGGCGGGCGTTCCACTGCATGAGAGTCGGCGCATCGAACTCCTGATACCTGGTTCTGCAATTTTGCTGCCCGGCCCGCCCGCCGCTCCCGCCATAGGCTGCGCGGATGACGCCGCTACTCGACGACCGACAGCTCGCCGACTACGCCAGGGATGGCGTGGTGCTGGTCCGCGAGGCGTTGGACAGCGACGAGGTCGAAAGCGCCCGACGCGCCATCGGCACCGTGCTGGCCGACCCGGGCCCGCTGGCGCAGGTGGCCAGCGCCGCCGGTGATCCGGGGTCCTTTGCCGAGGACTTCTGTCGTTGGCTGGACGTCGCCGACATCGAGGTGCTGGCCCGCCGTTCGGCGGTTCCGAGGCTTGCGGCCGAGCTGATGGGGTCGCCGCAGGTCCGGCTGTATCACGACCACGTTCTGGTCAAGGAGGGCGGCACCCGCCAGCGCACGCCCTGGCACCAGGACCAGCCGTACTACAACGTCGACGGGGAAGGCATCAGCGCCTGGATCCCGGTGGATCCGGTGCCCGTCGCCGGCTGCCTGGAACTGGTCGCGGAAACGCACCGGGGCCCGTGGTTGATGCCGCGCACTTTCCTTGCCGGCGAGGCGAAGTGGTTCCCGCAGGGCGCGCTGGCCGAGCTGCCCGACATCGAGGCCAACCGGGATGATTTTGTCATTCGGCGATTCGAGATGCTCCCGGGTGACGCCGTCTTCTTCAATTTCCTGACCGTCCACGGGGCGCCGGGTTTCCCGTTCCCGGGGCGGCGTCGGGTGCTCTCGCTGCGCTATCTCTCGACGGCAGCCCGGCATGCCCCCCGGCGGTGGCGGACCTCCCCCGAGTTTCCCGGTCTGGCCGACGAACTACCGGCCGGCGCCCCCTTCGACCACCCGCTGTTCCCGGTCGTCTGGCCGCCGGGAGCTGACACCACAAACCATTGAGGACTTCGGTACCGGTGAGGTCAGCGGAGTTCGAGAATCATCTGGCTGAACTGGGCTTCGATGAATGAGATGTCCGGCCAGGGTGGGGATGTCGGAGGTCGGGGCGGTTCGCTGCGGTAGGTGTGACCGGTGGGGGTGGTGATCTGCACGGTGTTGTCGCTGTTTCGCTCACTCTGATCGTCGCTGCGGGTCTGGCTTTGCCAACCGGAGGCGGCTTTGGACAGGTTGCAACCGGCGCAGAGTCCCTGGCCGTTATCAAGGTTCGTGAGGCCGCCCCTGGCATACGGGACGATGTGGTCGAGGTGCCGGATCGGGGCGTCACACCAGGGCGTTCGGCACAGTTGGTCGCGGGCGATCAGGAAGTTTTTCACGGTGTCGGGGAACAGGCGTTGCCGGGAGTCCATTGCTACGAGTTGGCCGCTGCTGGGGTGGGTGTAGAGCCGGCGGACGAAGGTGCGGGTGGGGGTGTCGGTCTGGCCCAGGACGAGGGCCCTGGCCAGTGGGGCCGGGACCGGGCCGTAGCCGGTGAGGTGGGCGGGTTCGTCGTCGTCGCCGAGCAGGGTCCGGTCGGTCATGATCAGGTGCAGTTGCAGACCGGCCGGCCCGCAGCACGGATCGCCGGGTAGGGCCGCTGCGCTGGCGTTGGCCGCAGCTCTCAGTTCATCGACTTCTGTCTCGGCGCTGTGGCGTTGGTCGGGCTGCTCCGACTCCGCCGCGCTGGAACTTTCGTCCGATCGTTCATCGGCTCCGTGACCTGACTCTGCGGTTTTCGGGGCGTCCGAGGTTGCCGTAGTTCCGCAGTCTGGGACGTAGCTGGGCACGCCGTAGGGGTCACAGCCGGCCAGCTGTTGCCCGATGACTCTGGAGACCAGGTTGTCGGCCATCAACTGTCCGCGGGTGCGGCCGTCACCGGTCCCGACCGCGGAGTCGGCGGCAATTCGCAACGCGGCGTAGATGGCGACGCCCTGGGCGACGGGCAGCAACGCGGACAACCGGGTCATCGTGTCCGGAGCAGGCCGGATCGACACATGCCGATCTGCTACGGCGCCGCGGACCTTACCCATCACAGCTTCGACGTCCAACCGGTAGGCGATCGTCGCGGCCCGGTTCGACGTGGTCATATCGCCCAAAGCCGGTAGTTCTGGCCCGATCTGGGCGTCCGCGTGCCGCCGGTCCGCTCGGGTGAGGCAGGCGAATTCGGTGAGGATCAGCTGCGCCCGCCGCTCCGAGGTTTCACCGGACCGCAATGCGGCCAGCGTGCACGGCATGTCCATGACCAACGCGCCGGCCAGCCCCATCAGCAGCCCACCGCGGTGCCGGGACTGCCGCCGGGCCAGCCCGATCTGGGCGGCGACGCTGCGCCGGGTGACCTCCGGCCGCACCTTCCGGGCCGCACCTTCAGCAGTCTGCGAGGCGACGAGCGCATGGGTCAAAACGGCCTGCGCCGCTGCGCAACACGACTTCAACCGCTCCAACGAGCCGATCTGGTCGATCAGCAACCCATCGGATCCATCGGCACCCAGGCTGTTTACCACGGTGATCAGCGCGGCGAGGTCGACCGGAAGCGCTGCGCTGCCCAGTGTCACCCCGTCTGACCTCACCCCGGTTGCGAACATATGTTCGATAATACTCCCAATCGCCTACGACTTCAAGGGTCGCGTTCGATGATTCAAAGCTTCCAGTTGGTTGCTCGTGTTGACCGTCACGGGTGGATGGCTGTTCAACGTGATGGTGCACATGCTCACCGAGACCAGCCGACACGCTGGCCACGCGGACAGTCTTGTGCGAGCAACTGACCGAAGCGGCCGGCTTGGCCGAGCCGGACGAGATCGAAGACTGGAAGGCACACCGGGCGCAGATCGAAGAAGCGGCCCAACGCGCCAGCGGCACTGTCTGATCAAATGGTTCACGACAGGATCGGTGAACGGTCGCCCCGCCCATCGGACGCTCACGGACGACCTCGTAGTTTTCAGAAATGGCGCTCTTGGTGCCCGGCACCTCGATAATCGGCTGGATCGCCGGGCTGTCCCCAGCGGCAATCGTCGCATGCCCGGCGGTTGCTGTTCGGATTGGTGCGGGAAGTCTCTTTGACGAGCCCGGTCATCCCAGATAGTTGTCGGTGACCCAGGCTCGCCAGGCGCTCTGGACGCCCGCCGCCGGTAGGTAGTGGTCGGGCTTCCCTGGATCCGGAACGAAGGCGAATGGTGTGCGCTGGGGCTGCTGGTACATGGATTTCGCCACTTTCATCATCGTGACGTAGCTGTATTTCTTGGACAGGAAGCGAAAGACGGAGCCGGCCAGCGCATAGTAGTAGTTCGATTCTGTCAGCGTGCCGGCGTAGAGCTGCTCACGGGTCGGCAGCGGCTTCGTCAGGTGCTCGGCCAACCATTCGGTATCCACATTCTTCAGATCGTCCGGTGCCGGATAGCCCTGATCGGAATCGTCGAGTGAATCCCGGTACAGGGTTTCGACAGCCACGGCGATCCCTTCCGCAACCCAGGCCGGTGGCGTCGTACGGCCCGGTTGGCTGGAATTGTTCGACATCAGTTGATGGGTCGATTCGTGGGTGAGAACATCTGACGCATACTGCTTTCCGAGAGCTCCATCGGCGACGATCTGCCCGTTTGCGGCCTGCAGCATCAGAACGATTCGGGATTCCCGTGAATAGTTCTCACCGGGGTAAGGCCCATGCGCATCGATGAGGGCGACCGTCACATTGTTGTCCTGTTTCGGCCGGGACATGGGCAGGAACCAGTCGTAGGGTGCATCAGCGAGGAAGACGACCTGACCCTTGGGGACGATGAGACCGGAACCCGCCATTTGTAGGTGCGACCAGGTGATGCCGCCCGCCGCCGCGTCCAGGGCGGGCTTCGACCATTTGGCCAGATCGTTGTCGTCGGCGCGGTACACCACCGCGGTGGCGCCCGCTCTGGCCGCCGTCAACCGGCAATTGCAATTCATCGGGTCGCCCATGTACCTGGGCTGCCAGGTGGTGATCAACAATTGGTGGTGGCCTGTGATCCCACTGACCGCGACGGCCACGGCGTAGACGATTCCCGGCGAAGATTCGGCTGCGTCGTAGGGGGTCCGAACACCCAGAACGAGCGAGCGGGTGAATGAATTCGGCCCGTCGGTGGCGTCGGAGGAGTAGTCGTCCATCGGTGCGAATGTCGCCGCTGCCACGCCGAGGCCTCGGGTGTTGTCGAACCATTTCCCGACCCTGGTCCTCAGATTCGGCGCGAAATGACCGACGAAACCGCTGCGGTCCCCCTTTGTCAATTCAGCGGCCAGGGCGCCGGCGAGACCACCGAATTCCCGATCGTGCACAGCCGCCGGTGTCGGCGGGACGGCCGACGGGACAGGCACTCGAGCATCGGCGGATTGCCGGGCACTCCCGAGGGCGGGCGGCCGTGGAGCCGCGGCCGCCGAAGTGGGCGCAGGCAGGGATGCCGTTCCGGTGGTGGAGGTGCGTTCGGAGCTCTGCGGCCCATCGCCGACGGAGACCTGGCTCGACGGTGCGCCGGCCGCTTTCGACGCCTCACCGGCCACAGCCGAGGTGCAGGCCGAAACCAGCACGGCCACGGCGACGGACAGGGACACCAGTCGCGCGCGCCGGCCGATAGGGCCGGCCCATCGCCCGGATGAACCTCTCACAGCAACGACCCCCTTGCGGGCAGATTACTGCCGAAGTTCCAAGGCCGCAACCGGTTTCGGTGGGTCTGACATATCCCCTCACGGCGCCGGCAGGTATGCGGACCCGGCCGATTTCATCGCCGGCGTGCTACAGGATCTGGTTCGCCAGGAGCTCGATGGCGTGGCGGTACATCTCGTCGACGTTCTCGATCGTGTTGTTGAACTGGCCGAACAGCTCGAAGCTGATGAGGCCGAAGATCTGCACCCACGCCATGAGTCCCCGCATGAGGAGCGCCGGCGGGATACCTGCGGCAACGCCGTTCTGATCGGCGAAGACCGGCTGCGCGGCCAGGGCGATCAGATCGGCCCGCAGCCGATCCGGCGGTTCCGGGTCGGTGACGGGCACTGCACGCGTCGCGGCCGCGTCCCGCAGGATGGACGACAGCAGCGTGGGGGTGCGGACCGCCGCTGCGGTCGTCTCCGCCGTGCCGCGGTAGCCGGGCACGGGGGAGCCGTAGATCAGCGCGTACTCGTGTGGATGGTCGATGGCCCACTCCCGGACGGCATAGCAGAGAGCGCGCCAACGTGCCTCCAGGTCAGCCGGCTCGACCGCCTCGACCGCTGCGGAGGCGGCATCGGCAGACGAGTCGTAGGCGTCGGTGATGAGGAGGGTCAGCAACTCGTCGCGGCTGGCGACATAGCGGTAGAGCGCCGAGGACGCCATGCCCAGCTCTCGCGCGATGGCCCGCAGCGACAGGGCTGCGGCGCCGTGTTCGGCCAGTTGGCGCCGCCCGGCCCGGACGATCTCGCGGAAGATGTCCGCTCGATTTCGGGCGCGCAGCGAGTCAACCGGAGTGGATGCACGCGGCTCGGTCACCCGCCCAGCATCTCACAGACGTGAGCTGCGCACTTTCTAGAGAGCACCGCTCTTGACAAGTTCGAGGACGCGGAGGCAGACTTGGTCCCAGGTGCGGAGAGCACCGCTCACAAAGGAGATCACAGATATGGCCAATCATGTAATAGTCGGCGCCGGCGCCGTCGGGTCTGCCACCGCGGTCGAGTTGGTCGACCGGGGCCACGACGTCGTCATCCTGAGCCGTTCGGGGGGTGGCCCCGATCGACCCGGGATACAGCGACTGCGGCTCGACGCCACCGACGCGGCGGCGCTGTCGGCGGCCGCGGTCGGGGCGCAGGCGATCTACAACTGCGTCAACCCGCCCTACCATCGCTGGCCGACCGACTGGCCGCCGATCGCCGACGCGCTGCTCCGGGCCGCCGAGACCACCGGCGCCGGGCTGGTGACGATGGGCAACCTGTACGGCTACGGCAAGGTCGACGGCCCGATGACCGAGACCACGCCCGAGCACCCCAACGGCGTCAAGGGCGAAGTGCGGAACAAGATGTGGAACGACGCTTTGGCCGCGACCAGGGCGGGCCGGATCAGAGCGACCGAGGCCAGAGCGAGCGATTTCTTCGGCGTCGGCACCGGCAAGACCAGCTACCTCAGCCTCGCGCTCCTGCCCAGGGCCATCAAGGGCAAGCGTGCTTTCATGCCGGTCGGCGACGTCGATGCCCCGCATTCCTGGTCCTACATCCCTGACGTGGCAAAGACTCTGGCCACCCTGGGCACCGACGACCGCTCCTGGGGCGAGGTCTGGCACGTGCCGACGTCCCCGGCCCGCAGCCCCCGGCAGGTGATGGCCGACGCGGCTGCGATTCTCGGCACCAAGGCCGCCCCGGTGTCGGCGCTGCCGGCGTGGACCATCTGGACCGGTGGATTGTTCGTGCCCTTCCTACGGGAGCTCCGCGAGACCCGTCATCAGTTCGACCGGCCGTTCGTCCTCGACTCGAGCAGATCGCAGCGCACCTTCGGCCTGACACCGACCCCGTGGACGGAAGCGCTGACAGCGGCGATCGAGGACTCTCGGCGGTCGGCGGAAGCAGCAGCAAAGCGCTGAGACTGTAGAACGGGCCGTTGCATGAGAGGGGTGTTGAAAGGGCACTGGTTGATCGCGACTGTTGATCAAGAAATTGGCCTGACCTTGAAGGGATATTCGTGACCGACGACCTCGAGACCCGGTTCGGCAGTGCGAAGCATCCTGAACGCCCCCGGGAAGCCCGGCCGGCCGGCACGGATGACGCAACCATTGACGCAGTCGGCAAGATCTCGGCGGCCTTCGAGATCATCGAGAACGCCCGGGGATTCCTCTACGGGTTCCACCGGATGTCCGGCGAGGCGGACCTCAACCTGCAGGATGGTGTGAAGGCCCTGAAGGACGCCGGTCACGCCGACCTCGCGGCTGAGATCGAGCGGGTGCTGGTGGGCCGGGATGTGGTGCGGGACATGTGGACCTACCAGATCGTCGAGGCCTACGACGAGCAGTACTACCGGGTTTTCCAAGCGGTCGACGACAAGGTGCGGCGGACACTGTCAAACGGTCGGCCGCACGTCTACGAGGCCGAGATGAAGGTCACCGAGCAATCCGACACCGAGCAATCCGACACCGAGCAATCCGACACCGAGCAATCCGACACCGAGCAATCCGACACCGAGCAATCCGACACCGAGCAATCCGACACCCAGCAAACCAAAACCGAGCAATCCGACACCCAGTAGTCGCGCACCTGACCGGAATGGGTGGCGCGTCCCGGAATGCCCCGGATCGCAGCATCGTTGCACCCGGCATGAGCGATTTGACCGTCTACACGACCTCCTGGTGCCCCTTCAGTCACCGGCTGGTGACCGACCTCGACCGCGCCGGCATCGATTATCTCGACATCGACGTGGACGAGAACCCAGATGCCGCCGTCCTTGTGCAGCAGCTGAACAACGGCAACCGGACCGTCCCGACCGTTGTGTTCGCCGACGGATCGTCATTGACCAACCCGGCCCTGTCGCAGGTGCGGGCGAAGCTGGCCGCCGCTTCCTGAGCTGTCCTAAAGACCTGACCACCATGGCTTGACTGCGGGGGCGTCGGCCACGACGATCCGCTCGCCGGGCCGCGGGATGGCCAGTAACCCGAGATCGGTGCCTGCAGCGGCGATCAGCCGTTCGATGGGTTCGGCCCAGGTGTGGAACGCCAGGTCGAAGGTGGCCCAGTGGATCGGTACCAGCAGCGCACCCCCGAGATCTCCGTGGGCCCGCCACGCCTCCTCCGGGTCCATGTGAATGTCGGGCCACTGCGGTCCGTAGGCGCCGATCGGCAACAGGGTGAGGTCAAAAGGTCCGAGCCTGGCACCGATCTCGGCGAAGGCCGGGGTGTAGCCGGTGTCGCCGCCGAAGTAGACCGTCTTCGTCGGGCCGGCGAGCGCCCAGGACGACCAGAGCGTGACATTTCGCTTGAGCCCGCGGCCGGAGAAGTGCCGGGCCTCGGTGCAGGTGAAGGTGATTCCGCCGATCTCGGTCGACTCGTTCCAGTCCAGCTCGACGATCCGGTTCTCCGGTACCCCCCATCTTGAAAGGTGCGCCCCGATGCCGCGGGGGACCAGGAACGGCGCATCCTGACCGCTGGTCAGCGACTTCACGGTTGGTAGGACGAGGTGGTCGGAGTGGTCGTGGGAGATGATCACGGCCGTCAGCCTGGGGAGTTCGCCGATCGTCATCGGCACCGCGTGCAGTCTTCGCGGCCCGACCGTGGCCGACGGTGAAACCCGTTCCCCCCACACTGGATCGGCCAGAATCCAGTGGCCATCGAGTTCGATCAGCGCGCTGGCGTGTCCGAGCCAGGTGACGGCGAGCGTCCCGGCGGTTGCCGGCACCGTGACATCGGCCAGCGGAACCGGGCCCCGCGGCTTGCCTTTGTCTCCGTGCTGCAGGAGCGCTTTGACCAGAGCTGGGCCGGTGCCCGGGCTCATGACCGTGCTGGGCAGCACATTCGAGAAAACCCCGTCCGAGTGGTGCGGAGCACCCGTCACGGCCGTGCTGATCCGCCTGGCCGAGGCCCCCATCGCCGCCGGCAGCCCCCGGGTGGCCCGGCTCAGCGAGACCCCGGCGGCGGTCGCAAGACCCGCGATTGCGGCCAGCGGAACGATCGAGCTCAGGCGCCGGGGCGCGGGAAGGTGCATGGGAGCAGTGTTCCAGGTCGGGACGACCACCTCGGGTTCGAACTGAGGCAGTCCGGCTCGAGGCAAGGGATGGCGTCCTCAGCGCGCCGCAAGGGGTTCCTGCGATTGGGCCGGAGGTTGCCGGTCTCTCCTGCTCTCGCTAACGCCGTGTTGTACGTGAGGACGCCTGACTGTACTTTAAGTACATGAGCGAAGCGGCGGTCCTGAGTATCTCCGAGGTTCGAAGTCAACTCGCGGCGATCGTCGACCGGGTACGAACAGAACACCGGCCGATCTATATCGCTCGCCGCGGCCGCCGGGTAGCGGCAGTCATCGACGCCGACGATCTGGAGCGCATCCTGGAGTTGGCCGAGGACATGGCCGACATCCGGGCGGCGGCGGAGGCGCGGGCCGAGATGCAGGTCACCAGTGTCACGCCGATCCCTTGGGATGAGGTGAAGGCCGATCTCGGCCTCACGTGACCTACCAGGTCTCGTTGGCTCCAGCGGCGGCCCGTCAGATACGCAAGTTCGACCCTCTGGTCCGGCGACGAATCCAAGCCGCAATTGAAGTGCTCGCCGACAATCCCAGGCCGCCGACCGCGACCCGGTTGGTCGGTGGCTACGGCGAGTGGCGAATACGGACCGGGGACTACCGCATCATCTACGAGATCGAAGACGACCGGCTCCTCGTTCTGGTCCTGGCCGTCGGACACCGGCGGGAAATCTATCAACACCGTTGATCCGGGACGGAACCGCCGCCACCTCCCAAACCATTCAGCTGACCGTGTCGAGTTGTGCGACGAGCCGCGCCGAGGCTGTGTTTCGATAGGACGAATCGAGCAGCTCGGCGGCCTGCCGCCAGGAGTCCGGCCCCGGGTCGAGGTCGAGGCCCAACCAGCCGTAGGCGCCGAGGTATCCAGGAACGAAGATCCGGGGGTCGGTCAGCAGCGCGGTGCGCTCGCTCCCGTCCGGCAGCAGCAGGAGCGAATGTGCGTGCTCGACCCACGCGCCGTCGACCTTCATCGAGCCGCCGTAGTAGGCGAAGACCTTTGTCGTGAAGAACGCCGGCCGGCCATGGGAGATCTTCTCGGCACTACCGGGGAAACCGAGCGCGAGCTGCCGGACCCGGGCGAGCACCGGGTCGTCCTGCGCGAACATGATCGGGTGGCCCACTTCAGACGCCTACTTCAGACGCCCACTTCATACGACGGCCTTGTCGAGGTAGCACCAGCGCCAGCTCTCCCCAGGTTCGGCGGATCGCATCACCGGGTGCCGGGCGGCCTTCGAGTGCGCGTTCGCGTGCCGGAACTTCGAGGAGTCGCAGCAGCCCACATGGCCGCAGGCCAGGCACAGCCGGAGGTGCGCCCAGGTGTCCACGCCCTGTTCGTGACATTCCTGGCAGACGCCGGGAGTGAGCGGCTCCGGTTCCGGCCCCAGTTCAGCGACGTGTAGGCAGGCCATGACAAGCTCCCTCGGTGCTCTGTCGAGTCCAATCAGCGGCAATACAGCACTGCACATGATCGGAGGAGGCGGAGATGACCGGCGCCCAAGGCCTGATGCTAGTGGTGGCCGCCGTCGCGGTCGCTGCCCTGGCCCGTCGGTTCGGATGGCCGGCCCCGCTGGTGCTGGTCCTTGCCGGCTTGGCCATCTCGTTCGTTCCGGGGATTCCGGCGATCGAGCTCAGCCCGGACATGGTCCTGTACGGCGTGCTGCCTCCACTGTTGTTCAGTGCCGCCCTGGACAGCTCATACCTGGGTCTGCGGGCCAACATTCGACCGGTCGCGCTGTTGTCCGTCGGGCTGGTCCTCTTCACCACGGTCACCGTCGCCGCCGTCGCGTACCTGGTGGTCGGGAAGGATCTCGGGTGGCCGCTGGCCCTCGTGCTCGGCGCGGTGGTCTCGCCGCCGGACGCGGTGGCGGCTACCGCCATCGCTCGCACACTCAACCTGCCGCGCCGGATCCTGACCATTCTGGGTGGGGAGAGCCTGCTCAACGACGCCACCGCGCTCACCGCCTACCGCGTCGCCCTGGCCGCGGCGGTGGGCGGCGGAGTCAGTATCTGGAGCGGGTTCAGGACGTTCGGGTTGGCCGTCGCCGTCGGCATCGCTGTCGGCCTGGTGCTCGGCTACCTCGCCTGCTGGGTGCTGCGGGTCCTGTCCGATCCGATCGTCGAGGTCGCGCTGTTCCTGCTGCTCCCCTTCGGCGGCTACGCGATCGCCGAGGCGTTCCACGGTTCGGGTGTGCTCGCGGTGGTCATCGCCGGGTTGCTGCTCGGCCGCCGGATGCCGGACCTGCATTACGCGACGCGGCTGCAGGGCAGTTCGGTGATCGCCACCGTCGACTTCATTCTGGAGACCCTGGTGTTCGGCCTGATCGGGCTGCAGCTGCCGGCCATCCTCGGGGCGGTTGCCGACCGTCGGCCCGGCCAGGTGTTCACCCTGGTCGTCTGCGTAACGATGGCGGTACTGATTGCCCGCATCCTCTGGATGTTCCCGGCCACCTACGGCCCGCGCTGGGTGTCGCGGCGGATCCGGGAGCGGGACCCGGCTCCACCGAAGGAAATGGTGGCGGTGCTCGCCTGGGCCGGTATGCGCGGCGTGGTCACGCTGGCCGCCGCCTACGCGCTGCCGCTGAAAACGGAGTCGGGTCAGCCCCTCGCCGGCCGGGACCTGGTGCTGCTCTGCAGTTTTGCCGTGGTCATCGTCACGCTCATCCTGCAGGGGCTGACCCTGCCCGCGCTGATCCGGCGGGTGAACCTGCCGTTCGATGAGGATCAGGCCGATGCGCTTGCCGAGGCCCAGGCCGCCCAACAGGCGTCCGAGGCGGCTGTGGACAAGCTGGACAAGATCGCCGTTGACCTTCCGAAGGGGGCGGCGATCGTCGACGAACTCCGGGCCTCGGCGGAGTCCAGGGCGAACGCCGCCTGGGAACGTCTGGGCCCGCAGGACGAGACCCGTCAGGAGACGCCGTCCGAGCTGTATCGCCGACTCCGCCGAGACATGTTGCACGAGGAGCGGGCGGTGTACATCGCCGAGCGGGATTCCGGCAACATCGACGACGAGGTGCTCCGCCGGGTCCAGCGGGAGTTGGACCTGGAAGAGGCGATGCTCGACCGGTGAGAGCCGGTCAGGACAGGAAGTAGCCCTGGAGCACCGGTCACAGCAGGCCCTTGCCCAGCTGTCGCTGAACCTCCTTGGAGTCATCCGTTGCCGGTGCGATGAAGAGCCACCAGCCACCGTCAGATGCAGTCACCGAGTACCGATCACCCAGGTAGGTGATGTCGACGATTTCGTGAGGTGTGCTTCGTCCCCACGTTGCGACGATTCGACGCGACCATGAGGTTCCAGACCCACCTGCGCTATCACTGACACTCTCCCGCCAGTGGCCGTCGGTATCGCGCTCGTACCTGTCCAGGTCGATGTCTGCCTCGTCGCCGTTGGTGTCGATGAGGGCGGCAGCGATGTCCTGGTGTGTGGCGACCGCAACGGCAACCGCATAACGAGAGTCCCACCCGCCGGCCGTGACCGCTGATTGTGCATCGAGGCTCTTCATGTCCTCATACTGGCAGATCGACTAACCAGTCCAGCTATAGCTGGTCAGGAGAATTGGTCTGAACGAAGGTAACTTGGGACCAGAGGATCTACACCTCCATACCCCCGGCTGAATGACGCAACCGTCAACACCGCGCATCACTTTGCGGCGGTTGTGGCCGCGGCCGACTGCCGATCATCACGAAATCGGTATCACGCCGACTTCGGACGGACCACGATCCTCCTTTTCGCAACGGTGGCAGCGCCTGACTTTCACGCCGTCTTCGTCAGGCTGTCGAGACCATTTATGAAAGCTGAGCAAACATCGTATGTCCTTCATCGAGTGAGAATACCGACTGGGCAGCGGCGCGTCAACGGACTGAATGTGGAGGGTCCAGGACTTCACTAACGAGCCAGTTGCCCGACCCCGGCGGTAAATAGATCCGGCAGCAATCGGGCCGCCGGCACGATGGCGCCGCCGGCGAAACGCCGGGCAGCCAGCAATGTTTCGGTGAGCAGGCGGTAGCGGCGACTGTCCCGGAGCCAGGCCCGCTCGTAGTCGCCGGGACGGTCCGCAACGATCGCCGATACCAGCGACCTGGCGCAGGCCAACGCGACGGCGATGCCTTCACCCGTCAGGGCGTCCACATACCCGCTGGCGTCGCCGACCAAAAGTACCCGGCCCTGCACCCGCGCCCTGGTCCGCTGACGCAGCGGACCCGCGCCGCGGACGGTCGAGCCCTCGATCGCGTCGGACGGGAGACGGGCGAGCACCCGGGGGAAGGCCCGGAGTTGTTCGGCGAGTGAGGCTTTCACAGAGGTCAGCACCGCAACGCCGACCAGATCGGGCGCCACCGGCGTGATGTAGCACTCGGATTCTGCCGCCCAGTGCACCTCCACCAAATCGGACCACGGGGCGAGCGCGAAGTGTTGCCGGAGCCCCCACCGGGGCCGACCGGTGGGCGGAAGCTGCAGGCCCAGCGAGCGGCGGATGGGCGAATGTAGGCCATCCGCCGCCACCAGATAGCGGGCCCGCAGGCCGGCCGCCTCGACACCGCGGTCGTCCTGGATGATCTCGCCCACCCCCGCGTTGGTCACGGTGATTCCCAACTCGGCCACCCTGGCGGCCATGGCGGCGTGCAGAGCAGTCCGGCGGACACCCATTCCCGGGCCCGACCGGAAGAATGCGGTGGCCGACCCCCGCCGGTCGTAGTACCGGATTCCGTGAAAGGGATTTCCGTGCAATTCGACGCCGAGCGCGGCCAATTCACGTGCCGCGCCGGGCATCAGACCCTCTCCGCACGCCTTGTCGATCGGTGCAGCCCGTGGTTCGAGAATCGTCACGGACAGCCCCGCGCCTGCGGCGTAGATGGCGGTGGCGAGACCGGCCGGCCCGGCTCCTGCGATCAGGACGTCGATCATCGCGCGCTCGACGGCTCGGTCGAAGCCGTTGCCAGGGCTTCGTTTTCGGCCCGGATCCGGACTCTCAACAGTCCGGCGTTCAACAACGTGAAGACCAGTGCCGTGATCCAGGCGGTGTGAACCAGGGGCAGCCCAACGCCTTCGGCGACGACAGCGACGTAGTTCGGATGACGGAGGAAGCGGTAGGGTCCGGCCGTCACCAGCGGGACGCCTGGCAGCACAACTATTTTCGTATTCCATCGCTCGCCCAGCGTCGCGATGCACCACCAACGCAGTCCCTGGGCGGCCAGGGCGACGGCCAGAGCGGGCCAGCCCAGCCACGGCAGGAACGGCCGGTCGGCCACCAGCACCTCGGCGACGGAGCCGATCAGCAGTGCGCTGTGCAGGACGACCATGGCCGGGTAGTGGCCGGCGCCGTATTGCTGGCCCCCGCGCTCCAATGCGCGCGCGATGTGCCGTTTCGAGAGGACCAGTTCGGCGCCCCGCTCCACTGCCACCGCCGCTATCAACAGCAGGAACAGTGCCTGCGAAATTACCACTGGGAAATCACCATTGCAGCAGCACGAGTTCGGAGCAGAATCCGGGACCCATTGCCAACAGCATTCCGGGGGTCCCCGGCACCGGTGAGCGTTTCTGGATGGTGTCACGCAGCACGTGCAGGACCGACGCGGAGGAGAGGTTGCCGACCTCGGCCAGTGAACGCCAGGTGAGTTCGAGCGCGTCCGGAGCCAGGCCCATCTCGCTTTCGATGGCCTCGATCACCTTGGGGCCGCCCGGGTGCGACACCCAGTGCGCGATATCGGACGGCGCCATGCCGTGGTCGGCCAGCATGGTTCGGATGTCTTGCCCGAGATACTGCCGGACGAGTGCCGGTACCTGGGCGTCGAGCACGATGGTGAGGCCGGACGCGCCGATGTCCCAGCCCATGGTGCGGGCCGTGTCCGGGTAGAGGTGGCTGCGGGAGTCGATCACCTGCGGGCCGACGGTGCCGTCAGCGGCCGCCCGCTCCGCACCGACCGCGACGACGGCGGCCGCGCCGTCGCCGAACAGCCCGCTAGCTACCAGGTTCGCCATCGACCTGTCGTCCCGTTGCACCGTCAAGGAACACAATTCGACCGAGAGGAGCACCCCGACCTGCTGCGGACGGCCGATCAGGTAATCGTGCAGCCGGGCGATCCCGGCGGCGCCGGCGACGCAGCCGAGCCCGAACATCGGCACCCGTTTGACGTCCGGCCGAAGCCCCACGACGGCCGCGATCCGCGCCTCCAACGATGGGACGGCCAGCCCGGTGACGGTCGTGGAGAAGATCACGTCCACCTCGTCCGCCCGGATGCCGGCCTCGTCCAGGGCCGAGGTCACCGCCTTCGCGCCCAGTTCGACGGCGACACGCAGGAACACGTCGTTGGCCTCGGTGAAATCGGTCAGCGCCCGGTAACGATCCAGCGGCATCGCCAGGTGGCGGAACTCGACCGCGCAGTTGCCGTGCAGCCTGCGCAACAACTCGACGTTGCCCTCCTGGCCCAGACACACCTCGGCGAAGGCCCTGGTGATCTCGTCCTGCGGGTAGCGGTGTTCCGGTAGAGCACCGGAAACTGCGGCCAGGGTCGTCACCCCGACCACCCTACGACGGGGCCTGTCGGCGAAGCTGTGCACTGCGGGCCTCAGCGCTTCCCGGCGGCCTGCCAGAACGCGTCTCGCAGGCCGTTGCGGGCATAGGTCGGGATGTCCGACACCCCGCTGCGGTTCACCAGGTCTACGAGCAGGATCCGGTCGATCTGGGGCGGCACGTTGGGCTTGCCGGCCCGCAGTGCGGCGACCTCCTCGGCGCTGGCCGTAGTCGACCAGACGTCGAAGACAGATTGGGCAACCACCACTATCAACTCGTGATCGATCACGCTCGGCGGGGCGGACTCGACCCCGGTGGTGCTGGAGTACACGGGTACCGCAACCGGGGCAGGTCCCGTCGGCGCCCGGGTGGGCGGAATGACCGGGAGTGCGGGTTGGGCTGTCGGCGGCTGGGCAGTGGGCGGCTGGGCAGTGGGCGGCTGGGCAGTCTGAGGCAGGGCAGCGGGAGGCTGGGCACTCTGAGGCTGGGCAGTCGAACTCGGCACCACCGGCGGACCCACCGGCCGGCGCGGCGGGATCACCGGTGCCGATGCCGCCGTCACCGGCCGAGCCACCGCCGCGACCGGCGATGCGGCGGTCAGTCGGCTGACAGTGCCCTCGATGAGGTTGTCGGGAAGAATCATGACGCCGTCGACGGCCAGGCTCAAGTTGGCCGCGACGGAAATCGGTACGCCGCCCAGCCCCGGGACCACGATCAGCTTGACCTGGAGCCCGAGATCCTGGGCGTCGCTGACGGCTTCGGTGAGGTCGTCATCGCCGGAAACCAGGTAGGCGACCTCCGCAGCGCTGTTGACCCCGAGCGATACCAGATCCAGCCCGAGCCTGAGGTCGACCCCTTTCTGCTCACCGTAGGGATTGATCCTGCCCATCCGCAGCTTTACCGAGTTGATCAGACCGATACGGCGCTGATAGGGATTCGGGATCCCGTCCTTCGCAGCGTCGTACCACAGGACCCTGAGCAGTCGCATTCCCGAGTCGGCAGTTGCGATTTCAACCAGTGCCTGCACTAATGCAGGTTCGTCGACGTTGATGGCCGCCCGGTTCGCCGAGCCGGTCAGTCTGGTGGCCAGCGCACTGTACAGATACCCGGCGTCGATATGGATGGAACAGCGCATGACCAACACATCTCCTTCTCGCATAATTCTCTAAAGATTGTCCAGAGCCCTTAGATCGGCCGTTCATCAAGGCCGGAAAACCCGGCGGGCCGCTGAGCGCCAGTCGGCATCGGGCTGCGACGAGCCGGGGGAGAGCGCCATGCGAGCCACTATGCCTGTTCGGTCCTAGGGTGACCGGGAGGCGGTGACCGGGAGGCGGTGACCGAGTCGCTGTGGCCGGAGAGGGGTGGCGAAGTGTGTCGGTTGTTCGGACTTCGGGCCGGCGCCCCAGTCTCCGCGACGTTCTGGCTCATCGATGCGCCGGACAGCTTGTCGGATCAGAGCCGGCGCAATCCCGACGGTGCAGGCATCGGGGTGTTCTCCTCCGGCGGGCAGCCGATTGTCGTCAAGGAACCGATCGCGGCCTTCCAGGACCCGGAGTTCGCAGTCGCCGCCCACGATCTCGCAGGCACCACGTTCGTCGCCCATGTCCGGTATGCGAGCACCGGTTCCCTGACGGTGGGGAACACGCACCCCTTCGAGCAGCAGCGGCGGTTGTTCGCGCACAACGGCGTGGTGCAGGGCCTTGGGCTGCTGGACGGCCGGCTGGCCGAACTGGGCGCATCTGAACTAGTCGGGGGTGACACCGACAGCGAGCGGATGTTCGCTCTCATCACCGCCGAAACCGCAAGGTGCGGCGGCGATGTCGCCGGGGGGATCGTGGCTGCGATCAGCTGGATCGCCGATCGGCTGCCGCTCTACTCGCTGAACTTCGTCCTGGTCGCCGCCGATGAGCTCTGGGCCCTCCGGTATCCAGGAACCCACGAGTTGCACGTGCTGCCACGATCGGCCGGCGGTTCGGGTCAGCCCACCGGGTTGGATGTAAGGAGCAGCCGGATCCATGCCCGGTCGGACGACCTGCGGCACCGGCCGTCGGTGGTGGTGGCCAGCGAGCCGATGGACGACGACCCCCAATGGCGGGAGCTCGAACCGGGCGAGCTGTTGTACGTCGCACGGGACATGTCCATGTCGAGCCGTCGGCCGTTTCCGGCAAATCCCCGCCATCAGTTGACGCTGGCCGATCTGAGCCCCGCTGCGGCTACTTCGCAACACCCCACGGCTGGGTCCGTCGCACCCTGAAGCCGGAGTGCAACTTCGGCGGAGCCATGAAAAGCCGGTGGAGCCTTGTACGATCTGCGCACTCGCAACGGAAGGCCTGGACGTGACGAAACATCGGCTGGCTGTGGCGAGTCTGGTGCTGCTGCCGCTCCTCTCCGGCTGCGGTTTTTTGAAGAGCGCAGGCTCCCAGACGACCCAGGAGCGGCAGATTTCCGGTGTCACTGCTGTCCAGCTGCGAACGAGCGGCAATCTGCGGATCCTGGTCGGCACCTCCCAGAAGCTGACGGTCACCGCCGGCAGCAAGCAGCTCTCGGATCTGACTTCCGACGTTCAGGATGGGTCCCTGGTCCTCGATGCGAAGGCAAACATGGCCGGTGGCAGCGAGATCCGTTACCAGCTGTCCGTTCCACCCCTGACCGGGCTCGTGGTGAGCGGTTCGGGGAACGCCGCCGGCGACGGTGTGCTGACCGGCGACGTCAAGGTCTCCATTTCGGGCTCCGGTTCGGCCGAACTGACCGGTCTGGACCTCGGCTCGCTGGTTGCCGAACTCTCCGGATCCGGCAATCTCGCACTGGCCGGCCGGTCCACGACCGCGCGGATCACGGTCAGCGGGTCGGGCGACTACAACGGCCGGGCGCTGGCCAACGGCCGGTGCGAGATCGAACTCAGCGGCTCGGGTAACGCGCGGGTGGAGGTGTCGGACCGGCTGACGGCGAACGTCCAGGGCAGCGGAAGCATCACCTACACAGGGAACCCGAAACAGATCGACCGCAGCGTTTCCGGCAGCGGCAGGATCGTGCCCGGCTGATGGAATCGGTCGGATGAACAGCCCTGCTCAACTCGGCGCACCCAGGGCGATGACGTCGCCGATGGTGTCGACCTCGTCCGGTGTCTTGTCCTCCCGATAGCGGAGCACGCGGGCGAATCGGAGGGCGACACCGCCCGGGTACCGCGACGACTGCTGGACCCCGTCGAAGGCTATCTCGGCCACCAGCGGTGGGTCGAGGAAGACGGTTCCCTTGGTGCGCCGGACTTCCCGGGCCAGGAACTGCTCCGTCTGCCAGGTCAGCATCTTGTCGGTGAGGCCCTTGAAGGTCTTTCCCAGCATCACCAGTCCGCCGGTCGCCGGATCACGGGCGGCCAGGTGGAGGTTGGAGAGCCATCCCTCCCGCCGCCCATATCCCCACTCCGCGGCGATGACAGCGAGATCGAAGGTGTGCCGCGGCTTCACCTTCGTCCAGGCCGAGTCCCGTCGGCCCGCGGCGTAGGGCGCAGCCAGATTTTTGATCACCACACCTTCGAAACCGCGGGCAATCACCTCCGCGAAGAAATCGGCGATCGACCCTGCCGAGTCGGCCCGGAACCGCGGCACGATCATCGTGTCCGGCACGACGTCGGCCAGTACCGCGGCCCGTTCGGACAGCGGCTCGTCGAGCACATCCCGCCCGTCGACATGGAGAACGTCGAAGGCGAAAAGCGACAAGGGCGTCTGCCGTCGGCCGGCCCCGACGTCGACGCTGCTCGCGGTTCTGGCCGAGATGACCTGGAACGGCAGCGGTCTCCCGTCGGCGCCGATGCCGACCACCTCACCGTCCAGCACCAAGCGGCTGACGTCAAGCGCGGCAACGGCTTCGACGACTTCCGGTAGCCGGTCGGTGATCTCGTCCAGGCTGCGGGTGAAGATCCGGATGGCATCGCCGTCACGGTGCACCTGCACCCGGATGCCGTCGAGTTTGGCGTCCACCAGCGCCGGCAGGCCAGACTTCACGGCAGCCGCTGCGGCATCAGGGGCGCTGGCGGCCAGCATCGGCCGGACCGGGACGCCGACCTGCAGACCGATGGCCCGCAACGCCTCCAGGCCCTCGAATGCCAGCACCTGGGCGGCAGCCGCGGTGGAGCCGAGCAACATCGAGGCCCGCTGCACATCGGCCGGCGGCACCAGAAAGGCCGTGGCCAGGCCGTCCTGCACCAGCGAATCCAATGCACCCTGCCGCAGGTCCTCGAAGACGAGCCCGCGCAGGAACCCCTGTTCGGCGGCGGTGGCCCTGGCGAACAGGGCCTGCACCGCCGTCGTGCGGGCAGCTGCCGATCCCGACCCGCCCAGTGCCGCAATGCTGTCGAAGACCTGATCGACCTCGGCGACGTTCAACGTCGGCTCTTCTGCCGGGTCCGGCAGGTTGCCGAGCGAGGCCCAGCCGACGCCGGTCCGTCGTTGCCGCAGGGAGCCGGACAGGTAGGTGACCACCAGCTCGATCTCTGGCCCGGCGTCGGCAATGCAGGCGGCGAGCAGAGCCCGCTTGGCCAGCCGGGAGCGGGTCGCGGCGAGATCGGCAGAGGTGGCGGCCAGCCTGGAAAGGAGCACGCAGCCGATCCTTCCCGATCGCCCCGACAGCCCGACGTGCAGTCGTCGACGAGCGATCGGATGGTGCCGGGAGAGTTTCATCCAAAGGCGACCCCACGCGCGAATCCTCGTCGAAGGACCTATTGAAGCGCCCGAAGCGGTGGCGCGGGCCGCCGGGATCGCCTCGACGCTGATCGCAGAGGCTGGGCCTTCTGCATCGGCACCCGCGGGGCCTCGTCCGATGACTCGACCGAACGCGACGTTCCGGCACTGCGGGCAGCTGGTGAGGCCTGGGACCGTCCCGCCGAACGCGCCGTCCGGCCGTTCGCCGGGCTGAATGGCCGGAGGCACCCGTTCGGGGAACCTACTCTTCGATGTCGGCCGCGTGTTCGTGGATGACGGTGACCAGCCCGCCCCGCTCCCGTAACACCTCGGCGAGGACGTCGGCAGCCGGACGTGCAGGTTTCGCCCTGGCCCGCCCCGGCTTACCAGCCAGACCGAACACGGCGAGCGACTTGCCGGGACCGGAGTAGAACCGGGGCCAGTACAGAATTCCTGTGTATCCGTTGCCGTACCAGAGCGCCGCGTGCCGCTGGCACAGCGCATAGTCGCTGCTGCTGGACAATTCGCGGCCGGCGGCGACGTCACTGGCTTCCGGGCAGGTGACGTCGGCGACCTGGTCGAGTTGGCTGGGCTTCGGTTGGATTTCGCTGACTACGACGGCGGTCAGCATCGCAGCGGTCAGCGGGCGGCCGGCGGCCATGTGGCCGAGATGCTCCCGGACGGCAGCTTCGGCGACGGTGCCCATGTAGCAGGTGCCATACGCCTTCGGTGGCTTCACGCCTGGCTGCGGGACGCGCTCATGCAGGTCGAAGCGGCCCGCCAGGTCGGGATCACTTCCGACCTGAACGGTAGCGAACCACCAGGCGGAAAGGGCGACTTTGTGCGCGCGGTACCAGACGCTTCGCACGCCTGCCCGGTCCATCACCGGCGGCAGCGCGGTGGCTTTCGGTTCGGAGAGTGCACTCTGGTGGCGCGTCCTGCTGCCCGGCTCCAGGCTCAACCGCGCCACCGGGCGGCGTCGCGGTGGGCGGCGGATAGCACCGCGCCGACGGGGTTGAGCTCGTTGCGCAGCCATTCGTACGCGCTGACGCCGCCGAGGTCCGGGTTGGGTCGGGCCAGCCAGGTGGCAACGGTCAGTTCGTCGTCGATGCTGGCGGCAATGATGGACGCTGCGTCTTGAACGCCTCGAAGGACAATGGCAGCGGCCGCGTCGGCGAACTGGCGGACGGGGAACAGGTGACGGTGGCGGTCGGTGGGCACGCCGATCAGCGCCCATTTCTTGCGCCTGCTATGGATGGCCTGGCGGGTGATGCCGCCAGCTCGGCGTTGGATGGCAGCGCCGGTCAGATACGGACCGAGTTCCGCGGTGAGAGCTACGGCGTCGGAGTGCGTTGGGGCTGGAGCGACGATGTCTCCGTCTGCCCCGGCGGCAACGAGCGCGGTGAGCACGTCGGTGACCGACACTCCGGTGCGGGCCGCAGCGTCTGCGACCGCCTTCTGTAATTCAGCCACGGTCCTCTCGAAGGGTGGTCTGTCCGTCTGGTTCATCGCCGGGGCGGTTTCGGTGCCGACGCCGAGTCTGGTGGCGGACCGGGGTCTGGATGTGGTTGGGCACGACACCTCGCCGGCGCGGGCTGTAAGGGCGGCCTTTGCGACAACCCTTGGCGCTGGTTCAACCCCGGCCGACTTCGGGGCCTTGGCGACAGGCGCGGTGGGCCTTGGCGGCGACCGCCGTCGGTGCCTTCGCGGCGGGCTTGGCGGTGCGGCCTCTGCGGGCGTTCGCAGCATTGGCGGTGGCCCTGCGGGCAGTCCTGACGGCCTTGGCGGCCGACGCCGCGGGCTCGGCTTTCGGAGCCCCCGTCTCCGGTAACGCCGTGATCACAGCCATTCCAACCCCTTTCAGAGGGTGCGCTTGTTCGGAGGCTGCGTCAATCGCGTCAACACGCTCTTCATCACACGTTACACAGCGCGTCAACCGCGTCAAACGAGCCCGTCAAGCCCTGCCGTCGCCGGGGCCGGCACCGGCACGCCGACGGATCGCCTGGAACTTTTCGGACACCAATGTCGGCGACCACTGGGCTAAAGAGTGGTGAAGACAAGCAGCGCAGTGACGGATCTGCGACTCAAACGCAAGATAGGGACCGGCGGAATGGTCGGGGCCGGGAACCGTCCGACTTGAGCCGCCTGACCCTGCGGACCCTACCCGGCGGTCCATACCATCGGTGTTGTGTCCGCCACCGGTGCTTCCGCGCCGCGATCCCGCGGCGGCGGCGCGCTGCGTGGTCTTGCGCTGTCGTGCCATCCGATTCCCACCCTCGGGGTCACCGCCCTCAGTGCAGGCCTGGCCGCCCTGGCCGGGCTGGGATTCGGCCGGGGGCTGCTCTTCACGGGGGCGGTGTTCGTCGGGCAACTATCGATCGGCTGGTCGAACGACTGGATCGACGCGGCCCGGGACCGGGCGGTTGCCCGCAGCGACAAGCCGGTCGCCGCCGGGTCCGTTCCACCGCGGACGGTGTCACTGGCCGCGGCCGTCGCCCTCGTCGTCGCCGTCGGGTTGTCCTTGGCCCTCGGTGTCGTCGCCGGCCTGGTCACCCTGATCCTGGTGGCCAGCGGGTGGGCGTACAACGCCGGGCTGAAAAGCACGTGGGCGTCGGGAGTTCCGTATGCCACCGGGTTCGGCTCGCTGCCGGCGGGAGCGGTGTTGGCGGCGAGCGCGCGCTGGCCCGCGTGGTGGGCGATGGCCGCCGGCGCGCTGCTCGGACTGGCCGCGCACGCCGCTAATGTGCTGCCCGACCTAAGAGCGGACAAGGCGACAGGTGTCGCCGGTCTGTGGCATCGATCGGGCGCCAGGACGACCGCAGTCGCCGGTCCGGTGTTGCTCTGGGCCGCATCGCTTCTCGTCCTGTTCGGCCCGGCCGCATCAACCAGTGGGCTAGTCGTCGGCGATTGGAAGTGGTGGGCCGCGGGCGCCGTCGGCGTCCTGGCCGCGGCGGGTGTCGTCACCGGCCTCCGGGCGCCCGACAGTCGGGTGTTCTTTCTCGCCACGATTGCCCTCGCCGGGATCGACCTGCTCTTCTTCGCCGTATCGGGTACTTCGCTGCGCGGATGAGCCCGCCGCCCGGTCGACGTACTCTTCCCTGGCCCGGTGACGTTCGCCGATCTGCAGGACAGTGGAGGTTCAGTGAGCGCACCAGCGCGTCCCGATTCCAGTCGCATCGAACTCAACGGCATCAACGTGATCGCCGACTCCGAGCGCAAAGGCCGGCCCAGCGGCCTGTTCTGGCCGTGGTTCGGGTCCAACGTCTCGGTGCTGGGCCTGGGCTATGGCGCCTTCGTCCTCGGTTTTGGGGTGTCGTTCTGGCAGGGCGTCATCGCTGCTGTGGTCGGCGTGGTGGTGTCGTTCCTGGCCTGCGGCTTCATCGCGATCGCCGGCAAGCGAGGCTCGGCGCCGACGATGATCCTGTCGCGGGCCGCTTTCGGCGTGCGCGGCAACAAGGTGCCATCGTTGATCTCCTGGGTGCTCACCGTTGGCTGGGAGACGGCGCTGGTGGTGCTCGCCACGCTGGCCACCTCGACGGTGTTCCAGCGGCTCGGCTGGGGCGGCGGCACCGGCGTGAAGTTCGCGGCGATGTTGGTGGTGGTGGCATTGACGATCGCCGGCGGCGTCGCCGGATTCGACGTGATCATGCGCATGCAGAAATGGATCACCATCGTCACCGGGATCCTGACCGTCGTCTACATGGTGCTGGTCGTCGGCAAGATCAACTGGTCCGTGGTCAACGAAATGCCGGCCGGCTCGGCAACTGCGCTCATCGGCGCACTCATCCTGGTGGCCACCGGTTTCGGGCTCGGCTGGGTCAATGCGGCGGCCGACTATTCCCGCTACCTGCCGCGCGCAGCCTCGACCAGAGGGGTGGTGTTCTGGACGACGTTCGGGGGCGCGCTGGCGCCGGTCGTGCTGGTCGTTTTCGGGCTGCTGCTGGCCGGTTCGTCGGCCGACCTCAGCACTGCGATCGGTGCCGATCCGATCGGCGCGCTCGCCTCCCAGCTGCCGACCTGGTTCCTGGTGATCTTCGTCGTGGTCGCGGTCCTGGGCCTGGTCGGCGGCGCGGTGCTGGACATCTATTCGTCCGGGCTGGCGCTGCTCAGCCTGGGCCTGCGGGTGAAGCGGCACATCGCAGCGTTGATCGACGGAGCCATCATGCTGGCCGGCGCGGTTGCGGTGGTGTTCTTCGCCGACAACTTCATCGGCCCGTTCCAGGGCTTCCTGATCACCCTGGGTGTACCGGTCGCCGCCTGGGCGGGCGTGATGCTGGCCGATATCCTGTTGCGTCGCAAGGACTATGCTGACCCCGAACTGTACGAGGCCGGCGGCCGCTACGGCGACGTGCAGTGGATTCCGCTGGCCCTGATCGGCGTGGGCACGGCACTGGGTTGGGGGCTGGTCACCAACACCTTCGCCGGTTGGCTGGGTTGGCAGGGTTACCTGCTGCAACCTTTCGGACTCGGCGGGCGGGAGGGCGCCTGGGCGTTCGCGAACATCGGCGTGCTGGTCGCGCTGCTCATCGGATTCGTTGGCACTCTGCTGTTCTCGGCGTCGAGCGTCCGGCGGCAGGAGGCCCTTCCGGTCCGCGCATACACCCGAAAGATCTGACCGGTACGGGTTGACGGAGGTTCGGTGCTGATCCCTCTTGGACGAGTCGAACGCAGCAGGCGCCCCGTTCGCCGGGCCTCGCCGGCTACTGTCCGCTCATGACGCTGACGAGTGGGAATGCCGGGTAGGGACCCGGTGGTTGCACCAAAGATGAAGGTAGAGATCTGGTCCGACGTCGTGTGCCCCTGGTGCTACATCGGCAAGCGCCGGTTCGAGACCGCATTGCAGCGGTTCGAACATCGAGACCAGGTGACGGTGACCTGGCGTTCGTTCGAGCTCGATCCTGCTTCGAAAAATCAGCAGGAGTTCGACTACGCGGGCGCGCTCGCCGCGAAGTACGGGACCGGGGTCGGCAAGGCGAAGGAAATGCTCGCCACGATGACGGCCGCTGCGGCGGTGGACGGCCTGGAGTATCACTTCGACATCGCCCAGCACGCCAACACTTTCGACGCCCATCGACTGCTGCACCTGGCCGCGGCTCACGGTGTCCAGGAGGAACTGGAGGAGCGGCTGTTCCGGGCCGTGTTCACCGAGGGACGCGCTGTCGGTGACCACGCCACCCTCACCCAACTGGGCGCCGATGTCGGTCTGGACCGGGCCGAGGTGGCAGTAATGCTGGCGGGCAACGACAATGCCGCCGCGGTGCGGGCTGACCAGGCGCAGGCCCGGAGCTACGGGATCAGCGGCGTGCCGTTCTTTGTGATCGACGGCAAGTACGGGGTGTCCGGTGCTCAACCGGCCGACGCCCTGCAGCAGGTACTGGAGCAGGCCTGGCAGGAAGCTCACCCGTTGACAGTGCTGGCCGGCGGTCAGTCGTGCGAGGGTGACAGCTGCGCGGTCTGACCAGATGTCGGTCTGTTCAGGTAGCAGCGATGCCTGCCGTCGCAACGTAAGGCAACTGCCAATACCGGCGTCCACCGGGCGGCCATTGATCGCGCGGCGATGCGTGTCCGCTTCCGGCCGTTCAGTACAGGGTGTAGCCGCCGTCGATGACCAGCACAGAGCCGGTCATGAAGGCGGAGGCGTCCGAGGCGAGGAATACGACGCTGGGCGCGATCTCGGCCGGGCTGGCCGCCCGCTGCTGCGGGGAGTCGTCGATCCAGTAACGCTTGAACTCCGGCCGGTCGACTGGCGCCATCTCGGTGCGGACGTAGCCCGGCGCGATGGCGTTGACCCGGATCCCGAGCGGCGCCCATTCGGCCGCGAGCGACTTGGTCAACTGATGCACGGCCGCCTTCGAGGCGTTGTAGGCCGGCTGCCACTGCGGGCGGTTGACGATCTGGGCGGAGATCGAGCCCACATTGACGATGACGCCCTTCCCGGCGGCGGCCATCGCGGACCCGAAGACCTGGCAGCCGTTCCACACGCCGGTCACGTTGACGTCCATCACCTGAGCGAACTCACTGTCGGTGACCTCGAACGCCGGTCGGTGGATGCAGGTGCCGGCGTTGTTGACCAGGATGTCGACGCCGCCGAAATGGTCGGCGATCCGGCCCGCTGCGTGCGCCATGGCCTCGCGGTCGGTGACGTCGGCCTCGAACGCGGCCGCTTCGATGCCCGCGGCGGTCAGTTCGGCGACGGCCTGATCGTTCCGCCGGAGGTCACGGGCGAGGATCGCGATCCTGGCGCCCGCCTCGCCCAGACCCTGGGCGAAAGCCCGGCCCAGCCCCTGGTTGCCGCCGGTGACCACCGCCGTCCGGCCGGTGAGATCGAAGGTGCCGAGCACTGTCATCGCTGTCTCCCTGTTTCTCTGGTCGGCATATCGACCGTCATTCCTCCGGGCCGGACGATGACCTTCATCGAATTCGGGTCACGTCCGGCGTTCAACGCTGCCTCGACGTCGTCCAAACCGAAATGTCCGGTGACCATACCGTCGAGGTCGATTGAACCCGCCGCGGCCAGGGCAATCGCCGTCGGATAGGTGTTGGCGTAGCGGAAGGTCCCGGTCACGGTCAGCTCGCGGCCCTGTACAAGGCCTACGGGTAGGGAGATCTCGTCGGCGCCCATTCCGACCAGAGCCACATGGCCGGCCGGTCGGACCGCCCGTATCCCCTGGCGGACAGCGACTTCCGCCCCCGAACAATCGATGAACGCATCCACCTCGATGCCGAGGTCAGCAGCATTCTCGGTCCTGGCGTCCAGCACTCTGGTGGCGCCGAAGGCCTTCGCCTTTTCGAGCCGGTCAGGGGAGATGTCGGTGACGGTGATCTCGGTGGCGCCCAACGCCTTCGCCACCTGTACGTTCATCAGGCCGATGGGCCCGGCGCCGGAAATCAGCACCCGGGTGCCGGCCCCGACGGCGACCTTGGCGCAGGCCCACACCCCGACGGACAGCGGCTCGATCAGGCCGGCCGCATCCTCGCTCAGCGAATCCGGCACCGGGTGGGCGAAATCTGCTGCCAGCACCACGTATTCGGCGAACGCCCCGTCAATGGGCGGCGTCGCGAAGAAACGAACATCCGGGCACAGGTTGTATCGCCCGGCCTTGCATTCGCGGCACACCCGGCAGGGAATCCCCGGCTCCATGGCGACGGCCTGGCCGATCCGGCCTTCATCCACGCCCGCACCCACCGCGACAACCGTGCCGCCCGCTTCGTGACCGAGGATCATCGGCTCCCGCACCACATAGTCGGCGATGCGGCCGTGTTGGTAGTAGTGGATGTCGGAGCCGCAGATCCCGACCGACCCGACCTTGATCAACACCTCGCCCGGGCCGGGCTCGGGAACCGCTCGCTGCTCCACCGCGATGTCTCCGATACCGCGGAGCACGCTGACCCGCATGGTGGACGGTATGGCGGGGGGCGTGACTGGTCGGCCTGAAGGGCTCGACTCGGTGGACGCCTGGGGCTGGGTGTCGGTCTGCGTCATGGCGATCCTTTCGGCGAAGCATCGTTGAGAAGGCGGCGGGTGAGACGGTCGATCCTACTTTCGTCGTTCTCACTGGCGCCGCCCAGCGCGGGCTTGTGGTCGCCGTAGGCCCCGGGCCCGGGCCCAGCACGAGTCGGCCGCCAGAAAGCTGCGAAGCGTCAGCTGACCGAGAGCAGTAGGCCTCGTAGTCCACGGATGACGAAATAGGGCTGGTACTTGGGCATCTCGACCATTCTCAGGCCTGGAAAGGTCTTGAGAAGGTCGAGTGATGCGGCCAGTTCGAGCCGGGCCAGCGGCGCCCCGATGCAGAAGTGCAGCCCGGCACCGAAACCGACGTGCGCCGAATCGCCGCGGCCGATGTCGAAGGCCGCCGCATCGGAGAAGCGGTCGGGATCCCGGTTGGCGGCGCCGAACATCATCCCGATGCGCTCGCCCACGGCGAAGTCGCGGCTGCCGAACCGGACGCCCTCGGCCAGCACCCAGCGTTCGAACAGCTGCAACGGTGCGTCCCACCGGATCATCTCCTCGACCGCCGTCGCCGAATCGACAGCGCCGCTGACCAGTCGTCCCCACTGCCGCGGGTGCAGCATCAGCGCGCGCAGGCCGTTACCGAGGGTGTTGACCGTCGCCTCGTGCCCGGCGTTCAGCAGGACGATGACCGTGCAGACGATCTCGTCCTCGGTGAGTCGGTCACCCTGATCGGCGACCTGGACCAGTTCAGTGATGAGATCAGCCCTGGGCTCATTCCGGCGGCGCTCGATCAGCCCCTTGACGTACCCGATGAACTCCCCGGCAGCCGACTCCGCAGCTTCCTGCTCGGCAAGGGTGGAGGCGAATTCGTACATCTTGACGATTGCGTGCGACCAGCCGAGCAGCAGCGGCCCGTCCGGCTGTGGAACTCCGAGCAGCGCGCAGATCACCGATACGGAGAAGGGTTGCGCATAGTCGGAGATGAGATCGAACGTGAAATTGCCGCCGGCCGCTGCGATGCCGGCCCACTGCCGGCCGGCCAGCGACCGGACCGTGTCGCTCATCCTGGCGATGGCCCGTGCGGTGAAGACCTTCGCGACCAGCCGGCGCAGTCGGGTGTGGTCGGGCGGTTCGAGATTGAGCAGCGACCAGCGTTCCGACGCTTCCCATGCCGGCCGGCCGGCCGCCGCCGCCTGCCCGAATTCGGCATCGGAGTACAGGTGGCGGTAGGCACGGCCGAGGCGCCGATCGCGCAGCGCGGCGTCCACGTCGGCGAAGTTGGTCAGCAGGAAGAGATTCCGCGGCGGGTAGTACAGAACGGGTCCGCAGGCCTGCATCCGCTCGTAGGCCGGATATGGATCGGCCAGGAATTGCGCGTCAGAGGGATCGAAACCAAGGGCTGCGAAATCGACGTCGTCGGCCACGCATCACCATAACCGGGGGCCGGTGTTGTTCCGGGCGGCCGGTCCGGGCCGGTACGGCTACCGTCAGCGCCCTGACGATCGGGGCACCTACGATCAGCGGATGGCGGCCGACAGTGCGCAGGTGGACATGGACGGCCACCGTTTCGGTTTGACGAACCTGTCGAAGGTCCTCTATCCGGCGACCGGAACGACGAAGGCAGATGTCATCGGCTATTTCGCCGAAATCGCACCGCTGATCATCCCATTGGTCCGGGACCGGCCCGTTACCCGTACCCGATGGCCCGACGGCGTGCAGGCGAAGCCGTTCTTCCACAAGAACATCGATCGGGGAACGCCGGCCTGGGTGCCGCGGGCGGAGATTACCCACAAGGACCGGACGATCACCTACCCGCTCATCGACTCCCCGGCGACGCTCGCCTGGCTGGGCCAGAACGCCGCCCTCGAGCTGCACGTGCCCCAGTGGCAGTTTGCGAAAGAGAGATCCGATACGGGGAGATCCGAGACGGCCAGAATTGGTCCCGATCCCGACAGCGGTCCACTGCCCGCCGACCGGGCCGTCTTCGACCTGGATCCCGGGCCGGGTGTCGGCCTGGCGGAGTGCGCGGTCGTCGCGAGACTGCTGCGCGAACGGCTGTCCGATCAGGAAATGACCGCGTTCCCGGTGACCAGTGGGTCGAAGGGGCTTCATCTCTATGTCCCCTTCGGGGTTCCGCGGGATTCCGACGAGGTCAGCGAGTGGGCGAAAGGTTTGGCCGAGGCTATCGAAAAGTCGATACCGAAACTGGTGACGTCCAGGATGTCCAAGGCGCTGCGGCCCGGGAAGGTGTTCATCGACTGGTCGCAGAACAATGCCGCGAAGACGACCATTGCGCCCTATTCACTGCGCGGCCGGGAAACGCCGACGGTGGCAGCTCCGCGGACCTGGGCCGAACTCGACGATCCCGACCTCCGCCACCTCGACTACCGGGAGGTCCTCGACCGGGTCAGGAGTGGCCTGCGGCCCGAAGCCGGCTTGGCCACCGGGACTGCGGACCCATCCGGCCAGCAGGATTCGCCACCGGCCCCCGACAAGCTGGCCACCTATCGGTCCAAGCGGTCCGCAGACCGGACGCCCGAACCGATCCCGAAACCGACGACGGACGACAACCTGCCGCAGGGGAGCGACGACACCTTCGTCATCCAGGAACACCACGCGACGGCTCTGCACTGGGACTTCCGGCTCGAACGGAGCGGCGTCCTGGTGTCGTGGGCGGTGCCGAAAGGCATCCCTACCAGTACTTCCCACAACCGGCTCGCGGTGCAGACCGAAGACCACCCGCTGGAATACGCGAGCTTCGCCGGCACCATCGGCCAGGGTGAATACGGCGGCGGCGAGGTCACCATCTGGGATTCCGGCCACTACACGTGCGAGAAGTGGCGGGACGACGAGGTCATCGTGACCCTGAGCGGGGAGCGGGCGACCGGCCGGTTCGCACTGATCCGCACCAAAGGCCGGCGCGGACTTCAGGGCGGCGAGAACCAGTGGCTCATGCACCGCACCAAGAACCAGCCGGACCTGCCGGAGGTGACGCCGCGGCCGGGGGGGAAATTTGGCGCCGACCGGCGGATCCAGCGGCCGGGGGCGCCCCGGGCCAAGCCGGCTGAAGCCACTGATCGCCCGTTGGTCGGTCCGGCTACTGATCCGCCGGCCCGCCAGGCCGCTCCGCACCTGGAACCGATGTTGGCAACAGCCGGGACGCTGGCCGACGTTGCCCATGGGACGTGGCGGTTCGAGGGCAAATGGGACGGCGTCCGGGCGCTGGTCGAACTGAACGCGGGCCGATACCGGTTGGTCAGCCGCAACGGCAACGAGATGACCGACCTCTATCCGGAATTGGCCGAAGTACAGCACCTGATGGATGGGCATATCGCAGTGTTGGACGCCGAAATCGTGGCATTCGATGGGCAGGGGGTGTCGGACTTCTCTCTGCTCCAGCGCCGGATGAAGTTGACCAAAGCGGCTGAGATAGAGCGCACCGCCAACACCGTCCCCGTCGAACTGCTGGTGTTCGATGTGCTGTACCTGGACGGAATCTCACTGCTGGCAAAGACCTACGACGATCGCCGACGGGTCCTCGAGGCGCTACCGCTGGACGGTAGGAGCATCCGGGTCCCGCCGCAATTGGCCGGGCCGGCGTCGGAGGCGTTGGTCCGGAGCCGCGACGACCGTTGGGAGGGCGTCGTCGCCAAGAGAGCGGACTCGCCGTACCTGCCCGGAAAGCGCGGCGGTCAATGGATCAAATTGAAGAACCAGTCGGTGCAGGAGGTCGTGGTGGTGGGCTGGCGGCCCGGGGCCGGTCGCCGGGCAGGAGGGATCGGTTCCCTGCTGCTCGCGCTGCCCGCTGGCGGCGGTTTCGAGTACGTCGGGAAGGTGGGCACCGGGTTCACCGACGCAGAACTCGACGATCTGCGGCGGCTGCTTGAACCGTTGAACCAAAAGCCCAGTCCGGTGACGAGCCTGATGCCCAGGGCCGAAACCGTGGATGCCCGATGGGTGCGGCCCGAGTTGGTCGGCGAAGTGATCTTCGCGAATTGGACCGGCGATGGCCGGCTCCGTCAGGCCAGTTGGCGGGGGCTCCGGACGGACAAGAAGGTGGAGGACATCGAGCGAGCCTGATCCGGGTTCGCTGATCGCGATACACCGATCGAGATGCCCTGATCGAGATGCACCGATCGAGATGCACTGATCGAGATGCACTGATCGGGATGCCGACGAAGATCCAGCGCGGCCCGGGGTGTGATGACTCAGCTGCCACGCAGGCGTCTGGATTGTTCCGCCAATTTCGCCCGTTGCTCGGCCAGCGCGGACGCCCGCCGGGTCACGTCAGCCATGATCTCGTCGTCGGTCCGGGCCTTTTCCCGTGGCGGCTTGGTCGGAATTGCAGGTGATTGCACTGCTTTGCCGCCGATGTGAGCGACCGATGCCGACTCGTCCGCCGGGATGTCGGCCAGCGTGACGGTCTTTCCATTGACCAACTGGAGCTGCGTGCCGGGGCTGCCGGGGAGAGGCTTTGCCACAGACGCGACCTCGGACCAGCCGATGAATCGCGGCCGCCGCCACGGCCGGCCTATTCCGCCGGTAGAAACCACGGTCGAGGGACGGCGTTCGAGCAGGAAGACCACGAGTATCAGCAACAGGAAGAAGATCGGCAGTTCGTAGCGGCCGCGGACAATGCTGTAGATGAGGTACCAGCACGTGAGCACGCCGCGGATCGCCCAGTCGCGGCGGGTAACTTGTTTTCGTCGTCCGACAACTGTGACTCCATCTCCGGTGACCTCTTCCCCGGCTGCCGCGCTCACCCGATGGACGGTACCCGGCGCTGGATGTTCGGCCTCAGCTCCCCGCTCAACGGCGGCGACCGAGCAGCGCCAGCAACTCGGTGAGGTCGTCGGTGCATCCCGGTACCGGTATCGGCGGCGCGAAGATCTCGCCACCCTCCCAGCGGTCGGCGAAGCCCTTGGCCGTTTCCAGTATCACAGCCACCAGATCGTTCGGCATCTCCTCCTGATAGCCGATGGCGCGGGCCAGATCCCAGGCGTGGACGGTGAGGTCGAGAGTGAGCTGACCGATGTAGTCGGCGGCCGTGGTGTCGCCGAAGGAGAGGTGCACCGTCCGGTCCACAGCGCCCGGTTCAGCCAGTGCGCCGACCGCCCCTGCCGACGCCGTGGCCCATTCGGCCCTCGGGTCGTCCCCAAGGACGTCCCCGTCGAACTGGTCGCCGACCTCCCCGATGGTCCGGCCGGCCATCAACGGGGGAACCCAGAGTTGCTCGGAGACAAGGTGATTCACCAGATCTCGGACGTCCCACTGGGTGTCGGGCGTGGCCGATCCCCACTGCGAGTCGTGGATCGCCCCGACCCGGGCGTCGAACTGGGACACGGCGGAGCGGTGCGCGGCGAGGAGGTCCATGCCTCCATTGTCCAAGACCCATCGAGCTGTCCGTTCATCAAGCACGGTGGTGCCCTTTCGCGCATCATCCGCTGTCCCCTCTCCTGCCCCGACCGCCGATCGGGCGAATGCCGGTTGCCGGAGAATTGTCCTGGTGAACGAACCCGATCGTGACCGCGGCGGGCGTGCATGACGGCGGGATCCGACCACCTGGTCGAGACCGGACGGGCCGGGGGTCTTCGCGATCACGCCGAACGGCCGACCGCGACGAAGGTCGAGCCGGTGGACGTCGGTATCGCGGAGGTGTGGGGGAAGCTACCGGCGGCCGCGGCGGGTGGTCTGATCGGCGCTCGGAGGTCGTTGTCGGCCGCCCAGGTGCTCGGCGTCCAACGGTCCGCCGGGAACGCCGCGGTCGGCCGACTGTTGGGTTCGGCCCGCAGTGCCCCACCCAGGTCCCGGGCGGGTGAGCCGCCGGGCGGGCGCCCGCAGCCGCCTGCGACTGCCGAGCCGGTCGGTGAAGGTTCGATGCGAGGACTCTCTGCGGAGAGTGGCACTGCACCGGAGGTCGTCGTGCAGCGGGACCCGCCGACTCCGACGAACATTTCGCCGCCCGCGGACCCTGCCGCCCCCCCGACGGGTCCGGCGCCGGAGAAGTCGGTGTGGTCGACGGTGAAGGCGTTGGCCGACGGCTCGAAGAAGTTCAAGTTCGGTGTCGGCAGCCACAATCTCTACCGAGCCTTCCAGGGCAAGGATTTCGCCTGGTCCACGCAGAAACCGGGGCCTTCCGTTCAGGCCCCACTGGCGTTGGGGTGGATTCCGCTGCCGCTGCCGGTCGGGCCGGTCGAGGTGAAAATGCAGGCGGGGGTTTCGGCGTACGCGAATGGCCATGCTGCGGTGGACGTGACGCTGGCCGATGTCACCCTGGAGGCAACCGCCGCCGATCTGCTGTTGCTCGGTCAGGCGGCCGCATCGCTGTTCATCCCTGGGCTGCAGGTCGTTGCGCTCGGTATGTTGGCCGCGCTGAATCTGAAGGGGACCGCGATGTTGCGGGCGACCGCGACCGCGGGGATCGAAGCGGGCGCCCGGGCGACGCTGGAGGCCGTCCTGAACCCGGCCTTGTGGCCGGTAGCCGGCTATGTGGATGGGTTTGTCGGCGCTCTGGGCAGTCTGCGGGCCGCGGCGCTCTTCGAGAAGCCCGCCCAGGTCGAACTCTCCCTCGGCCGGCTCCGGCTGATCGGTGGTCAGTCATTCCCTTCCTCCTCGGTCACGCTCACGCCGGAGGTTGCCCTCAATGCCGGTGTCGCCGCCGGAATGATCCTGGGTTACCGGCCTGCGGCGGTGAAACGTGAGCTGTGGAGCCATTCCGTGGCCGCCGGCGTCCGAAAGCAGCTGAAAGCCGGCATTGAGGGCGGCGAATTCGCCACCCTGATCGCCGGCGACGACGGAACTCCGGTGATCGACCTCGAACGGATCATCGTGACCGGGCAGGCCCTGGCCGCGGCATTGTTCACCGATCGCGAAACCGCCGCCGACCGGGTTGATCCGAATCCACCCGGCACGGATCCCAGGGTGAGCGCGCAGGGCATCGGGGCGACCCAGTTGCACGGCGCAAAGCCACCGAGCAACCGGCTCGGACCGAAAATACTGTGGACGACGTCGGAACACGTCATCCCGTTCGCCACCGGCAAGCGGCTTTGGGAGGTGATCGGCCTGGTCGTTCCCGGGCGCGGCGGGCATGAGGACCGCGACCAGACGACGATCATGATCTACTACGAGGCCGCCGAAACGAAGACCAGGGTGGACAACCGGATCAGCGAAGCATTCGAGGCCAAGGTGGCTCAGTCGAACGCGGTCCAGCGAATGGAGGGGGCCCGGCTGCACATCGACGCCGGCCATCCGCAGGCCGCCAAGGCCGAGGTCCGGGCTGTGCTCGGGTTGATGACCGCCGGGTTGCGGTCGGCCAGGGATGACGCCGTCGAGAGGACGGATGCAGCCATTCTGAGCGAGAGCACCATGCGGATGGACGGGAGTCCGCTGACCAACGCGGAGCGACGGGGGCCGGAGGGCGAACCCGAGAGTGTCGTTCCCGCACCTGCCCGGGTGGGTGCGACGGCCAACGAGCAGTACACGAACATTCTCGACTTGGCGCGGGAGGAGGTCGAAGCGGCGAATGCGCTGCGCTGAGCACCTTGCCGGCAAACGTCAGTGTCGTCTTTCAGCAAAAACGTCGCTGCTTCCGTGCGGGTGCGCGGAAGCAGCGACGTCTTTGTCGCGACCGATTACCTGTCGATTAGTGGGCGGCGGCGTACTGCTGGCGGATGTCGGCCGAGACCCGGCCGCGATCCGAGATGGCAATTCCGGCGCTCAATGCCCAGGCACGCAGTTCCGCTGGGGAAACCCCTTCGGTCGACTGGCCCCGACGACGGGTCTGCCGTGCCGGGGCAGCCAACGGGCTGACCGTCTGGCCGGAGCGGGCGGCGGCGACGTACTCCGCCAGTTCCTTGCGGAGCTGCTTGGCATTCTTGGTGCTCAGGTCGATTTCGAACCTGTCGCCATCAAGGCCGAACGATACGGTTTCAGCGGCTTTGGAGCCGTCGAGATCGTCGACCAGCTGAACTTCGGTGATCTGTGCCATACAGAAAGCTCCTTCTGGTAAGAAAACACAAACGAGGGACCGTCGGGGCTCCGGGTTTCCACAGGCCTCGACTGAGGCATGGTAGATCCCATGCAACGGCAATTGCTGCCAAATAGCAAAACGGCGCCGTTCCGTGATCTCTCAATCACGGGCTGTTGAAGAAACCTGGTTCACCCAATAGTGGAACCTGCACGAGGTTGTTAGGTGAAAGCCGCAACTGCCGCTCCGTGCAGTGTCCTGGACACCGGGGTCGCTGACAGCTGTACGGCGTAAGGGATCCCAGGTTCACGAGACCCGGTGGGCCGAGCCGAATGGTCGGGCCGGACGTGCGCGCCGGCGGTCGCCGATAAGTCAAAAGGTGACCGATAACGCCCGGCATCGCTGTGAGTGCAGCGCTTGTCGGTTATTCGCGGACGCCGCCTGCGGCGTGGCAACATACCCACGCCGATGACCAACATGCTTTCCTACGCGACTGATTGCCGGGACAATCCCATCCGTGGAGTATCTGCGCGGTGAACGCTATCGACATCTGCGGCTCCCGTCCCTCCTCACCCGTTGGTGGCGCCGGCGGGCGTGAGGGTCGGTATGTCGTGCCGTTCTTCCCCGGAATGCGCGGTGCGCGCCCGGGGGTCGTCCTACTGTTGTCGACAGCCCGACGAATATGTCTTCAACGGCGGCACCGAGCGGCAAAATGCCCCGGGTCGATCGCCGGACGCAATTGTGCCCGGACCGCTGGTCGGTCTGCACCGTACCGGCGCAACTATCGGCGAGGGCTGGGCGAGAGTGCGGACCGCGCCATCCAGCTGGTCGGATGCGCGACCACGTCGGCCAGGACCCGTAACGCCCCGCCGGTCAGCGCCGCATAGTCGGTGACTGCGGCGCTCTGCACCGCGACCGTCGACCACCCGCCGGCGAGCACCCGCTGATCCAATTCCCGGCGGATAGCGGGCAACAGAGCGTTCGTGAGTTCGGTGAACATGCCGCCCAGCACGATGGTGTCGACGTCGAGCAGGTTGACAATGTTGGCAAGCGCGATACCCAGCGCCTGGCCGCCGACCGACAATGCCTGCGCGGCAGCCGGATCCGTGGCGGCCCGCTCCCTCAATGCCGAGATGGGTGCGGCAAGGTCCAGACCGGCCAACCTGAGCAGTGCGTCCTTCCCGGCGTACTGCTCCAGGCAGCCGGTGGCGCCGCAGCCACACAACGGGCCTGCCGGGTTGATGAGGGTATGGCCGATCTCCCCGGCCCAGCCGTGCCGCCCGGCGACGACAGCGTCGTCTGCCACCGCGGCGCCCCCGATGCCGATCTCGCCCGAGACGTAGAAGAACGACCGGGTCCCGCCGGGCCGGAGTGCCCTGGCCTCCGCACCGGCGGCGAGCGTGGCCTCGTTGGCCAGCAGTACCTTTGCCGGCCCGCCCTGGGCGGCCAGGACTCCGACCACATCGACGGATTTCCAGCCGAGGTTCGGCGCCACCCGCAGCGGGCCGGTGAGCCGGTCGACGAGGCCGGGCACTGCGAGACAGCAACCGGCCAAGGGGATCTCATCGGCCAGCAGGGGGCCGACGGTGTCGGCATAGAGCTCGGCCAACCGGGCCAGTACCGGCGCCGGCTCCGTGTGCCGGAAATCCCCGACCGACACCCTTTCGGCCAGTACCTCGCCTGCCAGGTCGAGCACCCGCACGCCGAGATAGTCGACGTTGATCTCCAATCCGACCGCCAGCAGCGTCCGGGATGCAGGAACCAGCGGAACCGCCGGCCGGCCCGCCCCCTGCGGCACCGCCGGCGCCAATTCGGCGACCAGACCGGCATTGATCAGTTGCTCGGCGAGCGCGGAGACGGTGGCCCTGGTCAAGCCGGTACCGGCGGCGATCAGGGCCCGGGACGGCGGCAGCGGGCTGTGCACCACCCGGCCCAACACCATGCCCAGGTTGTGTTCCCGCAGACTCGCCTGCCGGCGCCCGAGTTCCGCTCCGATCAACGCTGGTCGTCCCGGGTGGGAACGCCGCGGTCGATCATGGGCTCGACGATAGTCGCCGGTCGGTGCCGGCGAATCCGGTCCAACGGTGGTCGATTGCTGACGGCTATGGCGCGGGCAGCCCCAGGGTCCGATACCGCCGGTGCCGGGCCGCCAGCCGCTGCTCGGCCGGGACCGCCAGCAACAGATACAACTCGTCGGCCAGGACGTCGCCGACGCGCCGACAGAACGCAGCCGGCTCGTCGGTCGCGTCGGGCCGCTCGTCGACGATACGGTCGACGATCCCGGCGTCGAACAGATCCCAGGACGCGATCTTCTGGTCGGTGGCCATCTGCGCGGCGTGCTCGGTGTCGCGGTGAACGATGACGCTGGCGCCCTCCGGCGGCAGCGGTGACAGCCAACCGTGCCGGGCGGCAATGACCCGATCGGCCGGTGCCAGCGCCAGCGCCCCGCCGCCGCTGCCCTGTCCGAGCAGCAAACAGATCGTCGGCGCCTCGAGAGTGACCAGCTGGGCCAGGCTCCGGGCGATCTCGCCGGCCATTCCCCCTTCCTCGGCCTCCTTGGACAGGGCAGCTCCGGGCGTGTCGATGACCGTGACCAGCGGCACCCGTAGTTCGGCGGCCAGGTGCATCCCGCGCCTGGCCTCCCGCAGCGCCGCCGGTCCCATTGGGGTGTTCTGTTGGCCCAGCCTGTCCTGGCCGAGCACCACGCAGGGCGCCCCGCCGAACCGGGCGAGGGCGAGCAGAATTCCCGGATCCACCTCTCCGGTCCCGGTCCCGTTGAGTGGAGTGACGTCGGTGGCCGCGGTGCGGAGCAGTCGGCGGATCCCCGGGCGCTGCCGGCGGCGGGAGGCGGTGACCGAATCCCACGCCGTCGTCGGCGTCGCTCGGGCCGGCGTCGGGTCGGTCGCCCCCGGGTCGGTCGCCCCCGGGTTTGTGGACGCCGGGTTTTTGGACGTCGGGTTTGTCGCCGCCTGGTCCAAGGGCTTCGGGTCAGCTGTCCCGCCGGCCGGTCGGACTCGCGGTGCGAGCAGCACGTTCAACACCCGGTCGGCGATGGCGCCCAGCTCCGCCGGCGCCAGCACCGCGTCGAGAAGGCCGTGCGCGTAAAGGTTCTCGGCGGTCTGGACGCCCGACGGGAATGGCCGGTGATAGAGCGCTTCGTAGACCCTGGGGCCGAGGAAGCCGATCAGCGCGCCGGGCTCGGCCACGGTGACATGCCCGAGCGAGCCCCAGGACGCGAACACCCCACCGGTCGTCGGATTGCGCAGGTACACCAAATAGGGCAGCCCCGCCGCCTTGAATGCGGTGATCGCATCCGCGATCTTGACCATCTGCAGAAAGGCAACCGTTCCCTCCTGCATCCGTGTCCCACCCGAAATCGGCGACGCCAGTAGCGGAAGCCGCTGTGCCGCAGCTCTTTCGACGGCCAGTACCAGCCTCTCGGCGGCGGCCACGCCGATCGAGCCGCCGAGGAAGGCGAATTCTCCGGCAATCACGGCCACCGGCCGACCCCGCAGCAGGCCCTGGCCGGTGATCACCGCCTCGTCCGTCCCGGCTGTCGTCCTTGCCCGATCCAGTGCCGCAGCGTAGGTGGGTGTGGTGGTCACCGCCACCGGCGACCGATCCCAACTCTGAAAAGTGTCCCGGTCGAGGAATCTCTCGATCAGATCGTGGGCACTGGTCTTCATGCCCGGGTGCGTCACTCCGCCAGGATGGCAGGCCCTGTCCTGGCTGTGCACCGCCGCGCCGGTTCCTTGACCGGGGGCGGCAGGTGCGGATAAGTTCATTCAATCAACAAATTCGTCGTGTCCATACAGGGAGTCGAACCATGGCCGTTTCGCCCACTCCAGCTGACCACTTTTCGTTCGGGCTGTGGACGGTGTCCTGGCAGGGCAGGGATCCGTTCGGCGATCCCACCCGGGCGCCACTGGATCCGATCGAGGCGGTGGAGAAGCTCGCCGAACTCGGTGCCTGGGGGATCACGTTCCACGACGACGACATCGTCCCGTTCGGCTCCGACGCCTCCACCCGAGACAAGATCATCACCGACTTCAAGGCTGCGACCGACCGGGTCGGCATGGCCATCCCGATGGTCACCACGAACCTGTTCACCCATCCGGTGTTCAAGGACGGCGGACTGACGTCCAACGATCGTTCGGTGCGCCGGTTCGCGCTCCGGAAGGTCCTGCGGAACGTCGACCTGACGGCTCAGCTCGGCGCCTCCACCTTTGTGATGTGGGGCGGCCGGGAGGGCAGCGAATACGACGGGTCGAAGGACCTGAACGCCGTCTTCGAGCGCTACCGCGAAGCCGTCGACACCGTCGCGGCCTACATCAAGGATTCCGGCTACGGCATCCGGATCGCGCTTGAACCGAAGCCGAACGAACCCCGCGGCGACATCCTGCTGCCTACCGTCGGGCACGCCCTGGCGTTCATCGCCACCCTGGAGCACGGCGACATCGTCGGGGTCAACCCGGAGACCGGGCACGAGCAAATGGCCGGCCTCAACTACACCCACGGAATCGCGCAGGCGTTGTGGGCCGGAAAGCTCTTCCACATCGACCTCAACGGTCAGCGCTCCATCAAGTTCGACCAGGATCTGGTCTTCGGGCACGGAGATCTGCTGTCCGCCTTCTTCACCGTCGACCTGGTCGAGAATGGCTTCCCGGGGGGCGGCCCCCGTTACGACGGGCCTCGCCACTTCGACTACAAGCCCTCCCGTACCGAGGGTTTCGGCGGCGTCTGGGCCTCGGCGACGGCGAATATGCGCACCTATCTGCTGCTCAAGGAACGCGCGCAGGCCTTCCGGGCGGACTCCGAGGTCCAGGAGGCGATGGCCGCTTCGGGATTGTCCGAGCTGACCGAGCCCACGTTTGCCGCCGGCGAGACCACCGCCGACCTGATGGCCGACCGGTCCGCCCTCGAGGACTTCGACCCCGACGAGGCCGGCCTCCGCTCCTACGGATTCGTCCACCTCAACCAGCTCGCGGTGGAGCACGCCCTCGGCGCCCGCTGACCCGCGGTCGGCCCCGGCCTGGGGCGGGGCCTCAGGCAGTGGGACCCGGCGCGGCGACCCGAGGCGAGGATCATCTTCCCAGGCACGGACGAACGTTGCGGTTTTGGCTGACGGTGGGACCGGCGTCGCCATTTTCGTCTATGCGGCCGCTTCTGGTCCCGGGGTGCGGGACCTGAGGGGACGGACGAGGGGCCCGCCGGCGCATCCGATACCGAACGGATGAGGGCTGTCGGGCTCCCGATAGGGTGACATCCATGACCGACGCCGTTCGTCCAGTTGCCGCTGCCCCCAACGGTTTTCCCGAAGAATTTATCTGGGGATCCGCCACCGCCTCCTATCAGATCGAGGGAGCGGTGAACGAGGGCGGCCGGGGTCCGTCGATTTGGGACACCTACAGCCACACCCCCGGCCGGACGCTCAACGGCGACACCGGCGACGTCGCCGACGACCACTACCACCGGTGGGCCGAGGACGTCGGGCACATCAAGAAGCTCGGCTTGAAGGCCTACCGCTTCTCCATCTCCTGGCCCCGCGTGCAGCCCGGCGGCTCCGGCGACTTCAACCCGGAGGGGATCGCTTTCTACTCGACGCTGGTCGACGCGCTGATCGAGGCCGGCGTGCAGCCGGTCGCCACGCTCTACCACTGGGACCTGCCGCAGGAACTCGAAGACGAGGGCGGCTGGACGAACCGGGAGACGGCGGTCAAATTCGCCGCGTACGCGCAGCGGATGGCCCTCGATCTGGGTAACCGGATCTCGGTCTGGACGACACTCAACGAGCCGTGGTGCGCGGCCTATCTCGGCTACGCCTCCGGCGTGCATGCGCCCGGAGTCACCGATGACGAGTCGGCGTTGAAAGCCGTTCATCACCTCAACCTCGCGCACGGGATGGCCGGCCGCGCGATCCGATCTGTCCTGGGCGAGGCGGCCCAGCTGTCGGTGACCCTCAACGTGCATGTCACCCGCCCCGACGATCCCAATTCGGCGGCGGACCTCGACGCGGTCCGCAAGATCGACAACGTCGGCAACGAGGTTTTCCTGCAGCCGATGCTGGAGGGGAAATACCCGGCGGACCTGATGGCCGATACCGCGTCGATCACCGACTGGTCGTTCGTGCAGGACGGCGACCTGGAGACGATCAACGTGCCGCTCAGTGTGCTGGGCGTCAACTACTACTCGTCGGGCCGGGTTCGCAAGTGGTCAGGCGAAGGGGAGCGGCAGCAGGCGGACGGGCACGGTAACGCCGCCGCCAGTCCGTGGGTCGGGGCCGGCGACGTGGAGTTCCTGCAGCAGCCGGGCCCGTACACCGCGATGGGCAGGAACATCGACCCGGCGGCG
>JBBRDH010000019.1:0-49691 GCA_038204125.1 Mycobacteriales bacterium | reverse complement strand
AACCGCGCCAGCAGGTCTTCCCGGCCGCCCAGATCAAGACCGGCGGCCGGCTCGTCCAGCAGCAGCAGTTCCGGGTCGGTCATCAGGGACCGGGCGGCGAGCACGCGTTTCCGCTCGCCCTCGGACAGGGTGCCGTAGCTGCGGTCGACGAAATCTGACATTCCCATGGTCGCCAACAGCTCGGCGGCGCGGTCGAAATCCGGCGCGTCGTAGGCCTCCCGCCACCGGCCGAGGACGCCGTAGCCGGCAGACACGACCACGTCGATCACCCGTTCCATGGGCGGCACCCTGGCGGCGAGCGCCGCCGAGGAAAGCCCGACCCTGCTGCGGACGTCGGCCAGGTCCACCGCCCCCAGCCGCGCGCCGAGCACATGGGCGCGACCGGACGTGGGATGGATCTGGGCTGCTGCAAGCTGGAGCAACGTGGTCTTGCCGGCGCCGTTGGGGCCGAGCACCACCCACTTCTCGTCGATACCGACGTTCCAGCTGACCGAGTCCAGCAGCAGGGTGGTGCCGCGCCGCACGGTGACGTCCCACAGGTGGAACACGGAGTCGGCAGGCGGCCGGATCGTCATCGTCATCGTCACGTCCGTCATTCTGTCCTAAGCATTCGCACCGGCCCTGTCCCGAGCGGGTGCGCCGCGCATGCGCTCCGGACCCGGTTGCCCTGGTTTTCTCCGGGGTCCCGCCGGGCCGGCGGCCCGCCCCCCAGGCGGTCGAGCCGAGAAGTGAACGGTAACAATCAGTACATGTCCTCTGCCCCGCCGGCCATCTACGGATCGGCCGCAGACCAGCCGCACCGGGTACCGATGACCGTGGCGGACGGGTCGACACCGCGGATCCCGATGCCGGTGCCGGCCGGCTCCTACGCATTCCCGGGCGACCCGTTCCCGTTGGGCGCGACCGTGAGCGACCGGGGAACGAATTTCTCCGTGGTGGCCGGCGGCCCGGACGAGGTGGAACTGGTGCTGGTCGACGCGATAGGCGCGGAACGGCGACTGCCGTTGCAGGACCGTACCTACGGGATGTGGCATGCCTTCGTCCCCGGTGTCGGGCCCGGTCAGCGGTACGGCTACCGGGTGATGACCCGTGACCAAGGGAAGATCCTGCTCGATCCGTACGCGCGCCGGGTCGACACCACCGAGTACGACCTCATCGCCGCCTCGGCCCACGGGGTGGACACCCTCGGCAAGGTACCGCTGGGCATCGTGACGGATCGTTCGATCAGGTCCAGGGTGCCGCGACCCGAGGTGCCCTGGGAGCACACCGTCATCTACGAGGCACACGTCGCCGGACTGACCCGGCTGCACCCGGGCATACCGCCCGGCATTCGCGGCACCTATGCCGGGGTGGCGCACCCGGCCGTCATCGACCATCTCCGAAAATTGCACGTGACGACCTTGGAATTACTTCCGGTGCAGGCCCATGCGACCGAGCCGGGTTTGCTGGCCGGCGGCCGGCGCAATTACTGGGGATATTCAACCCTTTCCTATTTCGCCGTGCATCCGGGGTACGCATCGAATCCGGGACGCGAGCTTGCCGAATTCGCCGAAATGGTCGACACCCTGCACCGGGAGGGTATCGAGGTGATCCTGGACGTCGTCTACAACCACACCTGCGAGGGCGGTCCGGCGCTCGCGGTCGACCTGTCGTTCCGAGGCCTCGCGCCCGAGACCTACTATCTGCCCGCGGGACACGATCTCACCGGCACCGGCAGCACGCTGGACCCTGGGCCGATGCCCGTGGTTCGCCTGATCACCGATTCCCTGCGTTACTGGGCAACGGATCTCGGCGTCGATGGATTCCGTTTCGATCTGGCCCCGGTGCTCGGCCGACCGCACGGCTGCCCTTTCGATCCCGAATCGGCGCTGCTCACCGCGATGGCCACAGACCCGGTTCTCTGTCGCCGCAAACTCATCGCAGAGCCGTGGGATGCCACCAGCGAGGGCTACTCGCTGGGTAGGTTCGGGGCCCAGTGGGCGGAATGGAACGACCGGTTCCGCGACGCGGTGCGGGATTTCTGGCGCGGTTCCAGCGGCATTCGCGAGCTGGGTTATCGACTCTCCGGCTCGGAAGACCTCTTCGGTGGCAACCGCCGGCCTTGGGCTTCAATCAATTTCGTGACCGCGCACGACGGTTTCACGCTCCGGGACACCGTTTCCTATGCGGCGAAACACAATGAGGCGAATGGCGAGGGAAACCGCGACGGCACGGGCGACAACCGCTCCGCGAATTACGGTGTGGAGGGCCCGACCGACGATCCGGCGATCCAGGGCCTGCGGACCCGGCAGGCACGCAACCTCGCCGCAACACTGCTGCTGTCGACCGGAACCCCGATGGTGCTGATGGGTGACGAGCTGTGGCGCACCCAGGGTGGCAACAACAACGCCTACTGCCAGGACAACGCGACGAACTGGCTGGACTGGTCGGGGGCGGCCGGCGACCTGCCCGGCGGTCGACCCACTGTCGCCGCCCAGATGCTGGATTTCTTCCGGCTGACGCTGGCGGTCCGCGCCGATGCGCCGGCGCTGCACCAGGGCGAGTTCTTCGAGGGCCGGGCGCCGGCCGGTGGTGACGGGGTGCCGGACCTGCTCTGGTTCGGCCCCTCGGGGCAGCCGATGACGGCGGCCGACTGGTTCGACGGTTCCCGGCAGACGCTGCAGATGTGGGTGGACGGCCGGGATGTCCGGGGCCGGACCACAGCAGGTGGACCGCTGGCCGATGACTCCTGGTTGCTGGTGATGCACGCCGGCAGCGAGCCGATCGAGATCACCCTCCCCGGCCCGCCGTGCGGCGAGGCCTATTCGCCGGTGCTGGACACCGACTCGCCCACCGGCGACCCGGTCGACCCGTCACCGCTGTCCGCCATGGTCGAGCTCACCCTGCCTGGGCGCACGGTATGGCTGCTCCGGGCGCACCGCACCCCCGAGTAGGCCCCTGAGTTTTCCAGCCACCGGCGGATCTCCACCGGCGGATCTCCACCGGCGGATCTCCTCAGGGCGATCTCGGTGGGCGGATCTCCTCAGGCGGTGGTCACCAGGCCCATCTCGGCCGGTGCCGCCAGCAGCTTGTGTCGGGGCAGCACCCTGACCGTGTACCCGACCGGGCCCGACCTGGTCAGCGGGAGCTGCGCCTCGTAGTGCATTCCGTCCTCATCGCTGACGAACTCCATCGGAACCGTCGTGATCTCGTGCAGGTCCTCGGTGATGTCGACCCGGCCGGTGACCGCCTGCACCTCGACGTCAGAGGGGGCCAGCCCGGCGAGGTCGAGGTTCGCCCTGACCGTCATCACGTTCCCCATCGACGGTTCGGACCCGATGCCGGAGGTGTCGACGCTGAGCACCCTGACCTGGGGCCAGCTCGCCCGCACCTCCTCCTTCCAGGCCGACAGTTCCTTGGCGACGGTCAGGTCCGAGGTGAGCGCGTGGCTGAAGGTGGCCGCCGGGACGTAGTACTCGTTGACGTAGTCGCGCACCATCCGGGTGGCCTGGACCCGCGGCCCGAGGTAGGCGAGGGTGTGCCGGACCGTGTCGATCCACCCGTCGGGCCGTCCGGTGGCGGCCCGGTTGTAGAACAGCGGCGCGACCCGCTTCTCGATCAGGTTGTACAGCGCCACCGCCTCGAGGTCGTCCCGGCGGTTCTCGTCCTGCACCCCGTCGGCGGTCGGGATCGTCCAGCCGTCGTGGCCGTCGTACAGCTCGTCCCACCAGCCGTCCGAGATGGAGAGGTTGAGCGAGCCGTTCAGCGCCGCCTTCATGCCCGAGGTGCCCGACGCCTCCTGCGGCCGGATCGGGTTGTTCAGCCACACGTCGGCGCCCGCACAGAGCACCGCCGCCATCCCCATGTCGTAGTCGGGGAGGAAGGCGATGCGATGCCGGATCCCGGCTTCGTCGGCGAACCGGACCATCTCCTGCATATACCTTTTGCCGTATTCGTCGGCCGGGTGGGCCTTCCCGGCGATGACGATCTGCACCGGCCGGTCCGGATCGAGCAGGATGGACCGGAGCCGGTCGGCGTCCCTCAGCATCAGGGTCAGCCGCTTGTAGGTGGAGACCCGCCGGGCGAAGCCGATGGTGAGGATCTCCGGGTCCAGGATCGTCTCCGTCCAGCCGAGTTCGGCCGCCGAACTGCCGCGCAGCAGCCAGGATTTGCGCACCGCGGAGCGGGCCATGGTGACCAGGCGGCCGCGCAGGGCCTGCCGTAGATCCCACAGGCGCTCCGAGCTGACCCGGCCGGCGGCAGGCCATTCGGGAGCCGAAGCGAGGTCCTGCCAGTCGGACATGTCGCCGGCGACGTCGTACATCTCCCGGGCAGCCCAGGTGGGTAGGTGCACGCCGTTGGTCACCGACCCGATCGGGACCTCTTCCGGTTCGAACCCCGGGTAGAGCGGGGCGAACATCTGGCGTGACACCACGCCGTGCAGTTTGGCAACGCCGTTGGCGCGCTGCGCCAGGCGCAGGCCCATGTGCGCCATGTTGAACCGCGACGAGTCGTCCTCGGCGCCGAAGGCCAGCGCCCGGTCGACCTCGATACCGGGCAGTAGCCGGGACAGACCGGATTCGTCTCCGTCCAGGTAGTGCCGCACCATGTCGACCGGGAAGCGGTCGATCCCGGCGGGCACCGGAGTGTGCGTGGTGAAGACCGTTCCGGCCCTGACCGTTGTCACTGCCTCGGAGAGGCTCAGGCCGGCGGAGGCGATGAGGGCCGAGATCCGCTCGAGGCCGAGGAACCCGGCGTGACCCTCGTTCATGTGGAACACCTCGGGCAGTGGTGAGCCCGTTGCGGCGGCGAACGCAGTGACGGCGCGAACGCCGCCGACCCCGAGCAGGATTTCCTGCTTGATCCGGTGGTCCTGGTCACCGCCGTACAACTTGTCGGTGGTGCCCCGCAGTTCGTCGTCGTTGTCCTCGTTGTCGGCGTCGAGCAGCAGCAGCGGCACCCGCCCTACCTGGGCCTGCCAGATCCGGGCCGTGAGCTGACGGCCGCCGGGCATCGGCACGGTGACGCTCAACTGCGAGCCGTCGGGGCCGACGACCCGGTCGATCGGCAGTCCCAGCGGATCGTGCGCGGGGTAGTGCTCCTGTTGCCAGCCGTCAGCCGACAACGACTGCCAGAAGTATCCGAACCGGTACAGCAGCCCGACCCCGACGATGGGCACGCCGAGGTCGGAGGCGGACTTCAGGTGGTCACCGGCCAGAATGCCCAGGCCACCCGAATAGTTGGGCAGCACCTCGGTGACGCCGAACTCCATCGAGAAGTAGGCGATCGACTTGGGCAGCACCGACGTATTGCCGTTCCGGGCGACCTGCTCGAGCTGCTGCTGGTACCAGCGCGGCTCGTTCAGGTACGAGTCGAGGTCGTTCGCCAGGCCGTGCATCCGGTCCAGAAACCGATGGTCCGCCGCCAACTCCCCCAGACGTTCGACGGATACCGCCCCGAGCAGCTTGAGCGGGTCACCCTCGAACCGTTCCCAGAGCCCCCGGTCGATGTCCGCGAAGAGATCCTGGCTCGCCGGGTGCCACGACCACCGCAGGTTGCGGATCAGGGCGCCGAGGGGCTGTAGTGACTCGGGAAGCTGGGGACGGACGGTGAACCGCCTGATTGCCTTCACCCGGGCAATCTAGTCGGTCGACTGACGCAGCTGAACTTGTGCGCCCCTTGATCAACATTCCGTGACGGCTCGTCAACCCTGCGTTCAGGATCGATTCAGAGGCTGGGGTGCAATCGTTGTCACGCCCCAAATCCGACGGCAGGTGCCCGGCGGGGCAGCTCCCGTTCACAGCCACTCCGTCCCCGACGGCCCCAACCGCCCCGAGCGTGACGGCGTTCGCGGTGCCGGTACGTTGACCGCGTGGCTGGACGAATCGGATTGATCGACGTGACCCCCAGTGTCGCCGGCGGCAGGTACCCGGCCAAGAGCGTCGTCGGGGCGGCGATCGACGTAGGCGCAACGGTTTTCCGGGAGGGGCATGACGCGGTCGCCGCAAATGTGGTGTTCCGCCCGCCCTCGGGCACGAACGTCGGCGCGCAGCGTGGATCAGCCGGCGGGTCGCCGGGCGGACTGGCAGGCGAGGAGATCGGCCCGCTGGTGCGGATGACAGCGGGCACCCCTGGGACAGACCGGTTCTCGGCCACTGTGACGCCCGACCAACCGGGCATGTGGACGCTGGTCGTCGAGGCGTGGAGCGATCCGCTGGGCACCTGGCGGCACGCCGTCGAGGCCAAGGCGGCGGCCGGCCAGTCCGGCGCCGAGATGGCGAACGACCTCGAGACGGGGGCCATGCTGCTCGAGCGGATCGCCCGCCGTCCCCGGCAGAAGCACGCGGGCCTGCTCCGCTCCGCAGTGGCCGCGCTCCGCGACGAGAGCCTCCTGGTGACCCAACGGATCGGACCCGCACTTTCCGTGGAGCTCTGGCCCGTGCTGGCCGCCGACCCCGTCCGCGAACTCATCACCCGGTCGCCCGGGGTTCAGCTCTGGGTGGACCGGACGCTGGCCGAATTCGGCTCCTGGTACGAGTTCTTCCCCCGGTCCTGCGGCGCGGAGATCGACGCCGAAGGGAAGCCCCTGCGACACGGCACTTTCGGCGACGCGGTGAAGATGTTGCCGCGGGTGGCCCGGATGGGTTTCGACATCGTCTACCTTCCGCCGATCCATCCCATTGGCGAGAGCAACCGCAAGGGCCGCAACAACTCCGTCGACTGCGACCCGGACGATGTCGGCTCGCCCTGGGCGATCGGCTCGGCGGCGGGTGGGCACGACGCCGTCCATCCGCAACTGGGCACCATCGACGACTTCGACCAATTCGTCAGCGCCGCAGAGGATCTCGGCCTGACGGTGGCGCTCGACTTCGCGCTCCAGTGCGCCCCGGACCACCCGTGGGTCGCCGAACATCCGGAATGGTTCACCACCCGGCCCGACGGGTCGATCGCCTATGCCGAGAATCCGCCCAAGAAATACCAGGACATCTACCCGGTCAACTTCGACAACGACCCAGCGGGCATCTATGCCGAGACGCTGCGGATCGTCCGGTTCTGGATCTCCCACCGGGTCACCGTCTTCAGGGTCGACAACCCACACACCAAACCACTGAACTTCTGGGAATGGCTGATCACGCAGGTACACACCGATCACCCGGAGGTGATCTTCCTGGCGGAGGCGTTCACCAGGCCGGCGATGATGCACGAATTGGGCCGGATAGGTTTCAGTCAGTCGTACACCTATTTCACCTGGCGGACCGGCAAACAGGAATTGATCGACTACGGGGTCGAACTGGTCGCCGCATCGGACCACATGCGGCCCAACTTCTTTCCGACCACGCCGGACATCCTGCACGCGTCGCTGCAGGACGGTGGCGAGTCGATGTTCGCAATCCGGGCGGTCCTGGCAGCGACGATGTCCCCCAGCTGGGGGGTGTATTCCGGCTTCGAGTTGTTCGAGCACGAGGCGGTACGGCCGGGCAGCGAGGAGTTCCTGAACTCGGAGAAATATCAGTTGCGCCCCCGAGATTTCCAGGCCGCGCTGGAACAGGGCAGGTCGTTGGAGCCGTTGATCAGTCGGCTCAATGCGATCCGGCGGCAACACCCCGGGCTGCAGCACATCAAGGGGACGTGGTTCCACAGCATCGGCAACGGCGACATGATGTGCTACTCCCGCCGGGATCCCGGGACCGGTGAGGTGGTGATCGTGGTCGTCACCCTGGATTCGCGGAACCAGCAATGGGGGTTCACCGACCTCAACATGCCGGCGCTCGGCCTGGGGTGGTCGGACCGTTTCGGAGTCCACGACGAACTCAGCGGGGAAACCTACGACTGGGGTCAGCACAACCTGGTGGGGTTGGACCCGATCGGCCGGGTGGCGCACATCCTGACGGTCCGCCCGTACTCATGACCGCCGCTGCTGGTTCCGACGGTCGCCATGATCGCATTTGCGGCCCTCACACCGGACCCTGACGAGCCCCGCCCACGGAATACTCGCAATGAACTGCCCGAACACCCGCCAGGAAAGGCGAGCATGACCGAGACTCTCCCCGGGACACCCCCCGGAGCGCCCCCCGGGAACGGCGAAAAGACCCCGACGGCCGACATCAGCCCTGCCCGGCGGGCGCTGACCGATGCCCCCGGACCGGTGGTGTTCGAAGGGACCCTCACCGACCCCCAGTGGTACAAGCGGGCGGTCTTCTACGAGGTGCTGGTGCGAACCTTCGCCGATTCGAATGGGGACGGCACCGGCGACATCCGTGGTCTCATCGACAAACTCGACTACCTGTCCTGGCTGGGCGTCGACTGTCTCTGGATTCCGCCGTTCTACGACTCTCCCCTCCGGGACGGCGGCTACGACATCCGCGACTACCGAAAGGTGCAGCCGGAGTTCGGCACCGTCGCCGATTTCGCCCTGCTGATCAGCGAGGCCCACAGTCGCGGTATGCGGATCATCACCGACCTGGTGATGAACCACACCAGCGACAGCCACGAGTGGTTCCAGCAGTCGCGGCTCCACCCCGACGGGCCGTACGGCGACTACTACGTCTGGGCCGACGACGACACCGGCTACCCGGATGCAAGGGTGATCTTCGTCGACACCGAACCCAGCAACTGGACGTTCGACCCGGTCCGCAAGCAGTACTTCTGGCACCGCTTCTTCTCCCACCAGCCGGACCTGAACTTCGATTGCCCAGCGGTGGGCGACGCGATGCTCGACGCCATGCGTTTCTGGCTCGATCTGGGAATCGACGGGTTCCGGCTGGACGCCGTGCCCTATCTGTTCGTCGCCGAGGGAACGAATGGTGAGAACCTCCCCCAGACCCATGAGTTCCTCAAGCGCTGCCGTCGGGTCGTCGACCAGGAATATCCGGGCCGGATCCTGCTGGCCGAAGCGAACCAGTGGCCGGCCGACGTGGTGGACTACTACGGCGATCCTGCCGTCGGCGGCGACGAATGCCATATGTGCTTCCACTTCCCGCTGATGCCTCGTATTTTCATGGCTGCCCGGCGCGAGTCCCGGTTTCCGGTGTCCGAGATCCTTGCCCAGACACCACCCATCCCGTCATCGGCGCAGTGGGGCATCTTCCTGCGCAATCACGACGAGCTCACCCTGGAAATGGTCAGCGACGAGGACCGCGACTACATGTGGGCCGAATACGCCCGGGATCCCCGAATGAAGGCCAATATCGGAATCCGGCGGCGGTTGGCGCCACTACTGGACAACGACCGCAATCAGCAGGAATTGTTCACTGCCATGTTGCTCAGCCTTCCCGGGTCACCGTGCCTGTATTACGGCGACGAGATCGGGATGGGCGACAACATCTGGCTGGGCGACCGCGACGGGGTGCGGACACCCATGCAGTGGTCACCGGACCGCAACGCCGGCTTTTCACGGTGCGATCCGGCAAGGCTGTACCTGCCGGCCATCATGGACCCGGTCTACGGCTACCAGACGGTGAACGTCGAATCGCAGGTCAACTCGACGGCCTCGCTGCTGCACTGGACCCGACGGATGATCGAGATCCGTAAACAGCACACTGCCTTCGCGCTCGGCGAATTCACCGATCTGGGCGGCTCGAACCCGTCAGTGCTCTCGTATGTCAGGAGCTACAACGGGTCGGACGGAACCGGCGCGGGAACTGTGCTGTGCGTCAACAACCTTTCCCGTTTTCCGCAGCCCGTCGAACTGGATCTGCGTGCCTACCTCGGGTCTGTTCCGGTCGAGCTCACCGGCGGGACCCCGTTCCCGCCGATCGGCGATCTGCCGTACCTGCTCACGCTTCCCGGACACGGGTTCTACTGGTTCGACATCACCCCGTCGGATCAGACGATCGGACCGGAGGACCCCAATAGATGACCAGCGGCGACGGAGAAGGCCCGGACGTGAGTGGCACGGTCGGCGGGAGCACGGTCGGCGGGAGCACGGCGGAGCTGGCAGAACTGCTCGCTGATTGGGTACCCCGGCAGCGATGGTTCGCCGCCAAGGGGCAGAAGCTGGGCGCCGTGCGGATCGACAGCCGTATCGTCGTCTCGCCGAGTCTCGCCGGAGCCGAGGATGCCACTGACGATCAAGCCGCCGAGAGCCGGCCCCGGCGGCCGGTCGAACAGGTACTCATCAGCGTCGAGGCCGAGAGCGGTGTCCAGCGGTACCAGATCTTCGTCGGCTGGGCCGCGGAGCTCCCGGAACGGCTGGCCGCTTCGGTCATCGGAACCGCCGGCGGCCAGACGGCCTACGGCGCCCTGCACGATGCGGACTTCAGCGCGCTGCTGATCCGACTGATCGCCAAGGACCGGGCCTCGATGGCAGGGGAGCTGCAGTTCCGCGCCGAACCAGGCGCGGAGATCGGCACCGCCGGCCCGCCGATGGTTTTCGGCGCCGAACAATCCAACACCTCGATCATCTACGGACATTCGGCCATCCTGAAAGTCTTCCGGCGACTGGAGCCGGGACCGAACCCGGACGCCGAGGTGCACCGGGCTCTCCGGGCGCAGGGCAGTACGTCGGTCGCCCCGGCGCTGGGCACCATCGAGGGCCTGGTTGACGGCTTGCCGACGACGCTGGCACTGCTGACGGGCTACTTCGGCAACAGTGCGGACGGCTGGGCGATGGCGACGGCCAGCGTCCGGGATCTGATGGCGGAGGGCGACCTGCGCGCCGACGAGGTGGGCGGTGACTTCGCCGCCGAAGCCATCCGGCTGGGCCGCGCGGTGGCATCGGTGCATGCCGACCTGGCGGCGGCCTTCGGAACCGAGGATGCGGGCCCGGCGGGGGTCGATGAACTGCTGGCCGAGATGCGCGCGACCGCGGAGGCGACCGCAGCTCACGTTCCCTCGCTGGCCGCCCAGCTCGACGGGATCCGGGCCGCGTTCTCCGGACCGGCCGGCGGCAGTGCGATGCCGGTTCAACGAATCCACGGCGACCTCCATCTCGGGCAGACCCTGCGGACGCTGACCGGCTGGGCCGTCATCGATTTCGAGGGCGAGCCGTCGAAGAAGCTGGCCTACCGCCGGTCGATGCACTCGCCGCTGCGGGATATCGCCGGGATGCTGCGCTCGTTCGACTACGCCGCGCACCACTCCGGGGGGGCGATGGATCCCCAGCATGCTTACCGTGCGACAGAATGGGCGACGCGCAATCGCAACGCCTTCTGCGAGGGGTATGCGGCGGTGTCCGGGTCCGACCCACGCGAACATGGCCCGCTGCTCACCGCTTTCGAGCTGGACAAGGCGGTCTACGAAGTCGCCTACGAGCATGGCCACCGGCCGAGTTGGGAACCGATTCCACTGCAGGCCGTCAGCAGACTCATCACCCATGGAGGCACGACGTGACCACCCCGACCAATCCCGAGCAGTCGCAGTCCTCAACTCCCGCGGTGTTGCCTTCCAGCGGTGTCGGAGCGGCGGCCCCGGCCAGGAAGCGCGCTGCCCGCAAGCCACCCGCGGCGAAGGCTCCGGCGGAACCCAAGGCCGCCAAGGTCCCGGCGGAGCCCAGCGCCGCCAAGGCCCCGGCTGCTCGCAAGGCCCCCGCGGTTCGGAAGGCCCCGGCGAAGAAGGCGGCCGCCGCCGGGTCGGCGCCCGATCCGCAGGTTCCGAGGGCCGTTGCGCCACTGGACCCGCAGGCCGGGGACGCCGGGGTCACCACACCGGCCGCCGAGATCGCCCCGGCCGCCGCGGCGTCGGCGAAGCTCGAAACGCCGTCCTCGGCAGCCGTGCCGGAACCGCCGAGGGGGCCGTCCGTCGAGGACTACGAGCGGGTCATCGGCGGCGAGACCCACGACCCACACGGCATTCTCGGGGCCCATCCGCAGCCGGACGGCGGCACCGTCATCCGGACCCTGCGGCACAATGCCAAGTCGGTGACGATGCTGGCCGACGGCGCCGAGCGGCCACTCGAGCACATCCACGGCGGAATCTTCGCGGTCACCGTGCCCGGCCCGCCCACCGACTACCGACTCCGGGTCGACTACGGGGACGGCGCGGTCTACGAGGTCGACGACCCCTACCGCTGGTTGCCGACTCTGGGCGACATCGACCTGCACCTGATCGGCGAGGGTCGGCACGAATTTTTGTGGAATGTCCTCGGCGCACACGTCCGGACCTACCGGACTCCGCTGGGTGAGGTCTCCGGAACGTCTTTCGCGGTGTGGGCGCCCAATGCCCGGGGCGTGAGGGTGAGCGGCGACTTCGACCACTGGTCGGGGGCGGGCCAGCCGATGCGCTCGCTCGGATCGTCGGGGGTCTGGGAGATCTTCCTGCCGGAGGTCGGGGTCGGCACCCGCTACAAGTTTGTGATCCTGGGCCAGGACGGAGTCTGGCGTGAGAAGGCGGACCCGCTCGCCTTCTGGTCGGAGATCCCGCCGGCAACTGCTTCCCGGGTGAGCTCGGTGGTCGGCGCCCAGTACGACTGGCAGGACGCCGACTGGCTGGCGACCAGGGCGGCCACCGACCACCTGGCCGGGCCGATGTCGATCTACGAGGTTCACGCCGGTTCCTGGCGGATGAACATGGACTACCGGCAGATGGCCGACGCGTTGGTCGCCGATCTTGCCGAGACCGGGTTCACCCATGTGGAATTCCTGCCGCTGGCGGGCCACCCCTTCGGTGGATCCTGGGGCTACCAGGTCACCTCCTACTACGCACCCGACTCCAGGTTCGGCAGCCCGGACGACTTCCGGTACCTGATCGACCGGCTCCACCATGCGGGGATCGGCGTTCTGCTCGACTGGGTGCCCGCTCACTTCCCCAAGGACGAATGGGCGCTGGGCAAGTTCGACGGGACGGCTCTCTACGAGCACGCCGACCCGCGCCGCGGCGAGCAGCCGGACTGGGGCACGTTCGTGTTCGACTTCGGCCGCCGCGAGGTCCGCAACTTCCTCGTCGCCAACGCTCTCTACTGGCTCGAGGAATTCCACATCGACGGCCTTCGGGTCGACGCGGTGGCCTCGATGCTGTATCTCGACTACTCCCGCAAGGAGGGCGAGTGGCTCCCGAACGCCTACGGCGGCAACGAGAACCTCGACGCGGTCGCCTTCCTGCAGGAGACCAACGCGACCGTGGGCAAGCGGGTACCCGGCACGCTGATGATCGCCGAGGAATCGACAGCCTGGCCCGGTGTCACCAGGCCGACGTATCTGGGCGGGCTCGGCTTCCACCTCAAGTGGAACATGGGCTGGATGCACGACACCCTGGGCTACATCGCCCGGGATCCGATCTACCGTTCGTGGCACCACAACGAACTGACGTTCTCGATGATGTACGCCTACACCGAGCAGTTCGTCCTGCCCATTTCGCACGACGAGGTCGTCCACGGGAAATCGTCGCTGTGGTCGAAGATCCCTGGCGACGAATGGCAGAAAGCCGCGACCCTGCGGGCCTACTTCGCTTACATGTGGGCGCACCCCGGCAAGCAGTTGCTGTTCATGGGACAGGAACTCGGCACGCCGTGGGAGTGGAGCGAGTCGGTCGAGGTGCCCTGGCGGCTTCTTGACCACCCGTTGCACGACGGGGTCCGGTCGCTGGTCAGTGACCTGAACCGGGTCTACCGGGCCACTCCGGCGCTCTATACCCAGGACTTCGACTCCAGTGGCTTCAACTGGATCGACGCCAATGACCGGGACGGCAACGTGCTGGCGTTCCTGCGGTGGGGCAACGACGGATCAAGTCTGGTGTGCGTGGTCAACTTCTCTGCCACGCCGAAGTCGGGCTACCGCGTCGGGTTGCCGTTTGCCGGTGTCTGGCGCGAAGCCGTCAACACCGACGCCTCCAGCTACGGCGGATCAGGCGCGGGGAACATGGGTGCGGTGGTGGCCGCCGCTCAGGCCTGGCACGGTCAGCCGGCATCGGCCACGCTGACGGTGCCGCCACTCGGGGCCTTGTGGCTGGTTCCGGAATCGGCTCCGACGGACCTTGCGCTCCGTGAACGGGCAGGAAGCTAGGGACGATGACCAGAGGGGGGGTGGATCGGCCAGGGGTGGGCCGTTCTGCGCGGTGGGTGACGGTGGCGGTGGTCGTCGCTGCCGGTGCCTTGCTGCTCGGTGTCGGCCTGCTCGGGTTCGGCCTGCTCGGGCCCGGACGCGGGGGTACGTGGCGGAGCGGGATCGAAGCCGGCAGCGCGGTGGCGGCGGAACGGGTGGATACCCTCGGCCCCGCGCTTTCCGTCCGGCATCTGGAAACCGGCAGACCGGCCGAGGATGCGACGGCGGTGGCCGACGACAAGGTGGTCGCCGCGGTGCTGTCCGACCTGAACTCGTTCTGGGCGGCGACACTGCCGTCCGCGCTTGGCCGGAAGTTCGTCCCGCTGACCGGCGGCTACGTGTCGGTGGACTCCGCCGGTCCGCCGACGCCGGCGGTTCCGCTGCGCGCCCTCTGCGTGACCAAACCGGCCCAGATCGCCGGCAACGCCTACTACTGCCCCGACGGCGACGGCATCGTCTACGACTCGGCGGCGCTGGTCCCGGTGCTGCTCGGGCACTACGGGGTGGGGGGCCTGGCCACCGCATTCGCCCACGAGTTCGGCCACGCCATCCAGGCGCAGGTAGGGCCGTCCACGGCGCAGCGGGATGCCACCGACACCCAGTACCCGAGCATCGTGATCGAAGCGCAGGGCGACTGCTACGCCGGGGCCTTTCTGGCCTGGGTGACGTCCGGGGCGGCACCCCACCTACACCTGCCGTCGTCGTCTTTGGCCCGCGCCATTGCCCCGCTGCTCGACTTCCGCGACCCGGTGAGCGTCGGACGGGATGATCCGACCGCGCACGGGCTGGCGGTGGACCGGGCATCCTCGGTGCTGACCGGGTTGCGGTCCGGCGCCCGAGGCTGCCACGCCATCACCCGGTCGACGTTGACCAGCACGCTGGGCCGGCCGGGGGTGGCGCCGCTGCGGTCGGCCCGGTTCCCCACCAGCGAAGCGCTGCTGGCCGCGGCCCGGACGTCGGTTGATTCCTACGCCGCCGGATGGCTGCCAACCGGATCAGGCCCGGCCGGATCGGGTCAGCCTGGCTCGGCCCCGCCGGGCTCGGCCCCGGCAGGCTCGGCCCCGGCAGGCTCGGCGCCGGCAGATGCTCCGGTCCCGTCGGATCTTGCCGTCGCAGCCAGGTACGGCCAGTTCGCCACCGCTGCCGGCGTTGCGCTGGCAGTCGGCCGAAGGCTGACCGGGAGTCCGGCCGGCGCGGCCTGCTTCACCGGCGGGTGGACGGCCGCTGTGTTCGGACACGCACCGGCCGGCGCTCTCGGTTCGGCCTCGTCCGACGCCGACGAGGCGCTGGACCTGATCTCGCACCGGCCGGACGCCGGTTTCGACGAGCTCAGCGGATTCATCGACGGCTTTCACGGCGGAAAGTCAGCGTGCCAGCGGCGATAGCACCCGAATGGGGGCCTCCGAGACCCACAGCGCCTACCATCTCGGCACAGATCTACTTCGTCACGGATCCATCTCGTCACGGACCCAACGCGGCACAGATCTACCTCGCCACAGTCTGGAGGCCACCAATGATTGGAAACAACCCACCCGTCATCGAGTTCTACACCCGACCCGGCTGCCCGTTCAGCAAGATGCTCCGGTTCCGCCTGCATCGCGCCGGCCTGACCCTCTCAGAGGTCGACATCTGGGAGCACCCGGACGCGGCAGCCCGGGTGCGCTCAGTCGCGGGCGGAAACGAAACTGTGCCGACGGTTTTCATCGGCGAGGTGAGCCTGGTCAATCCGAAGCCCCGGCAGGTTCTGGCCGCCCTGCGGACGGCAGCAGCGCCCCAGTGATCTGTCTGTGGTCAGGGGCGAGCTCCGATCACTCCCAGCAGAGACAGAACGGGTGCCCGGCAGGATCGGCGTAGACCTGGTAACCCTCGGCCGAGTCGATGTTGTCCGCCGGCTTCAGCAAGGTGGCGCCGAGCGAAAGGGCCTCCGCGTGCGCCGACCTGATGTCCTGGACATGCAGGTCCAGGTGGATCTGCTGGGGCAGCCCTTCCGGCCACTGCGGTGGACGGTGGCCGGGCGCAAGCTGAACCGCCAGCCGCGGCTCGCCGTCGACGGAAATGCTGTGCCAGTCGTCGTCGCTCTCGACCGTGCCGCCCAGCAGCGCCGCCCAGAAGCTGCTCTCGGCGGGCAGGTCGGCGGCGTCTAGAACGACGATCTGTCGGGTGATCTCCACACCGATCATTGTTGCAGGCAAAACTTTCGACGATCAACCGTCGTACAGCGACGCAACTCAGAAAAGTGCAGCGGACAACCGGCGGCGGGCCTGCTTGACCGATTCGTCGTCAGGGGCGAACAACGAGAAACGCCGCACCAGATGATCGCGGGCTGCGGCCCGGTCATCACCCGCGGTGCGCCGCACAGTGTCGATCAGCCGGTCGAAGGCAGACTCGACTTCCCCGGAGGCCAGCAGCAGATCCGCGGCGGCGCATTGCAGGGGGACGTCGTCAGGGGTTCCGTCGGCGAGTTCGATCGAATTCTCCGGCAGGCTGTCGACCCAGGTGAGGAATTCAACCTGGGCCATCGCCGAGATCGCCCGCTCGTTACCAGGATCGACGGCGAGAATTCGTTGATACTCGGCGTTGGCAGCGTCGTAGTCACCGGCCATCACAGCTTCCTCGGCGACGGCGAAGACGTCGTCGGCCGGCTCGGCAGCACCCTCTTCCGCACCGCCCGCCGCCGCCTCGGCCGCGGCGATGCCGGGTAGCCGGGGGCGTAACTCGTCCAGCAGGCCGGTGATCCAGGCCCGGACGCCCTCCTCGTCAGGGGTACCCGGGTAGGCCTCGACGGGCTGCCCGCCGGCGACTGCGATGACGGTCGGGACCTCTCGAACACCGAAGGCCTGCGCCACCCTGGGATTGGTGTCCACTTCGACGTGGGCCAGGATCCAGGCGCCGGAACCGCTCTCCACGACGGTGTTAAGGATCTGCGACAAGGAGGCGGAGAGCGCGGACCGCGTCGATCCCAGGTCGAAAACGACCAGCACGTCCGCGGACGCGGATACGGCCTCGCCGAACGTGGCCTCGGTGACCTGGACGGCGTACTTCGACGGCGGTGCTCCTGGTGCCGTGGTGGCGCCGGCGGCAGGTGCCGGCTGTTTGAGGGCGGAAAGGTCGATCGCGCCGGCGAAGGCGGATGACAGAGCGGCTTGCTGGCGACGGTCCGGGCGAGTCACCTCACTATTTTGTCATGCATCCACCACCCTGCCGGTCACGTCGCAGGCCGGTGCCCGACGCGGCTACCGGCCCGACTGCTCGGGGGGTGATCCGGACGCAATCCGGCGAATGATCAGGCCGGTGATCAGGCGGGCGACCAGAGCGGCGATCCGGGCGGCGGACCGGTGGCGCCACGAGACCGGGTGGCCCACCCGGGCCACCCAATCTGTCGGCGACTCCCTGCCCGGGTCGGCAGGCCGGGGCAGGGATGCCCGCTCGGCCTGTGGGTGCGGCCGGTCCTGCGGGTCCTGCCGGGGGCCGATCGGGTCGGTGGACACCACATCGGGATCAGCCCGGACGGGCCAGGACCGGTCAACCACCGCCGTAGGGTCGGCCCGCTGCCGAAGACGGACCTGCATTCGTTCCGCCCACGAGGCGTGCCAGACCAATTGGGCGCGGGCCAGGTGGCGCCGGTCGGCCTGCGCGACGAATGAACTCCGGCCCGCGATGACCCGGGCGACCGCGCAGGCCGCAACGGCGTCGCCAAATGCGGAGTGGGCGTCCAGGGCTGGTACGCCGTAGTGGGCCGCGGTCGCGGACAGAGTGCGTTTGCCGCTGCGGAAACGATCGAGAGCGCGGTCCATCACCAGCGGGTCGACGACGAGCGCCCGGCCCCACCACGACCGCTCGTGCAGCGGGGGCAGGCCCAGCCGTTTGGCCTCCATGCCGAGCAGGGTCAGGTCGTACGGGGCGTTGAACACGACGACCGGCAGACCGGCGGTGAACGCGTCCTGCAGGGCGCCCATGATCTCCGGCAGCGCCGACCATCTCGGCCGTCCACGGGTGCGGGCGTCGTCGGAGGTGATGCCATGAACCGCGGACGCCTCGGCGGGGATGGGTATTCCAGGGTCGACCAGCCAGCACCTGGAGCCGGGCAGGACGGCGCCGCCCCGGTCGACCCGAACGACGGCGGCGCTTACAATTCGGGCGTCGAAGGGGTCCACGCCGGTGGTCTCCAGGTCGAAGCCGACCATCGTCCCGTTGCTCCACGTCGGCGGGAACATCGGCGCCGGCGGCAGACCCGGCCACTGGTCATCGCCTCCCCCGATTCTCTCGGCTCCCCCGGTGCCTGCGGTGTCTCCGGCGTCTCGTGTGTCCCGGGTGTTTGAAGTGCCTGCGGCTTCCCCGTTGCCTCCCCCGATGACATCGATGCCCGTCATGGGCCGGTCCTGGTGGTGGGGCACGGCGGGCATGATGCGGACGCTACTGCTCGGGACCGACACAATGCGGTCCATCGGCGTTGAACACCGAACCCGTGAACCGAATCGACCGGCCTCGGGCGGTTCGAGCGCCCCCAAAACCAAGTAGTCGACCTGTTCGCAACGAACGGCAGGGGCGTACAAGCCGGCTTGCTACGGTCGTCGGATGACCGACTCGACCGCTCCGGCCCTGCCTTTCGACCCGATCGCCAAGGCCGCCCAGACCTGGGCCGAGCGGATCGGGCCGAACACGGCAATGGCCGCTGTCACCAACATCATGCGGGTCCAACAGATTCTGCAGGCCAGTGTCGACGAGGCGCTCAAACCGCAGGGCCTCACCTTCGCCCGTTACGAGGCTCTTGTCCTGCTGTCCTTCTCCAAGCGTGGATCGCTCCCGATGCGGATGATGGGCGAGCGGCTGCAACTGCATCCGACGTCGATCACCAACATCGTGGACCGGCTGGAATACGACGGACTGGCTCGGCGACTACCGCATCCCAGCGACCGCCGCACCACGCTTGTCCAACTCACCGAGACCGGGCTGGCCCGGCTTGCCGAGGCGACCAAAGCCGTGACGGGCGCCAACTTCGGGCTGTTCGGGCTGGCTGAAGAGGAGTCGGCCCAGCTGTCCGCGCTGCTCACCAAGGTTCGCCGGACCGCCGGCGACTTCGCCTGACAGGCGCCCGGCCGTCGACCGATGCTGATCGGCCGGAAGCTAACGTTGCGCCGCTTCCAACGCAGCGGCCACTGCCTCGAATTCAGCGAGCGCGGCTGTCAGGTCCTCGACGATCTCCCGGGCGATGATCTCCGGCGCGGGCAAATTGTCCACGTCCTCCAAGGACGCATCGCGGAGCCAGGTGATGTCCAGGTTGGCCTTGTCGCGGGCCATCAACTCGTCGTAGCCGAACGACCGGAATCGTTCGGATTCGACCCGGCCGCCCGCTCCCCTACCCGGGGCATAACATTCGACGAACTCGTCGAGATGCTTGCGCCGCAACGGATTCTGCTTGAGCGTGAAGTGCTGATTGGTGCGGAGGTCATACACCCAGAGGCGTTCGGTCCAGGGCCGGTCTCCGGCCGGCTTACGGTCGAAGAACAGCACGTTGGCCTTGACGCCCTGCGCGTAGAAGATGCCGGTCGGCAGCCGAAGCATCGTGTGCAGGTCGAAATCTTTGAGCAGCCGTCGCCGGAGGGACTCGCCTGCGCCGCCTTCAAACAGCACATTGTCTGGAAGGACCACGGCCGCGCGGCCGTTTACCCCCAGAATTGTTGCGATGTGTTGGAGGAAATTGAGCTGCTTGTTGGACGTCGTGACGATGAAGTCCTGCCGCTCGATCTCGCGGTCCTCCCGGACCTCGCGGCCGTCAGCGCCGACCATCGTCAATGCCGACTTGCGGCCGAACGGCGGATTGGACAGAACCACAGACCATCGGCGACCTGGGTCGGCGATCAACGCATCTTTGACCTCGATCAACGACTCCCCCACCGGTGCACCGATCCCGTGCAGGATCAGGTTCATCGCCGCCAGGCGCGCCGTTCCGTCGACCAGTTCGAAGCCGTGGACGAAGGTGTTCTGCAGGTGCTTCTTCTGCGGTGGGGTCGGGGCATCCACCGTGCGGGTGACGTAGTCGTGCGCCGCAAGAAGGAAGCCCGCTGTCCCCGCGGCCGGGTCGACCACGGAATCGGTGATCGTGGGGCGGACACAATCCACCATTGCCTCGTCAGCGACCGCGGCGTGAAGTACTGCCCAGCTCCTGACTTGATGTCGTCGGCCCCTCTGGACAGCAACTGTTCGTATGCGTCGCCCTTGATGTCGGTGCCGGTCGCCGACCAGTTCTCCTTGTCGATGAGGTCGACGATCAGGCGCTTGAGCTTCGCAGGATCCTGGATGCGGTTCTGGGCCTTGCGGAAGATCGTCCCGAGCACGCCTGTTCTCTTGCCCAACTCCTCCAGGATGTGCCGGTACTGGTTCTCCAGCAGATCACCGTCCGAGTCCAGCAGGGTCTGCCAGGAATACTGAGCAGGCACGATTACCTGTGGATTGAGCTTTCGGTCGACCCGTTCCTGCGCCATCTTGAGGAACAACAGGTAGGTCAGTTGCTCGGTGTATTCGATCGTGCCGACGCCGTCGTCCCGCAACACGTTGCAGTAGGACCACAGTTTGTCGACCAGACGTCGCGCTTCCGTCATCTGTCCCGTATTTCCGATCCATCGGTGGTGGGCGGCCGGCGTTGGTTCTTCGACCGACGATAAGCCGTCACCGCTATGCGGGAACTCCGCCAAGCCCCGTCCGGTCCCTGAATTGCGTCGAGTCGTCCTCGTTGCGCGGCCTGACGCAGGGCGGTCAGGCTGAAGTCCTTGTCGGCGAGCGAGGCGATGGGCACCAAGCGGGCGGGGCCGGCGACGTTCGGGACGATGAAGCGGGTCAGATTGTCGTACATTGCCCGGGCGAGAATCTCGCCCAGCGGGCCGAAGTCGTCGGCGTCAGCCCGTTGCATCGATCGGAGATAGGCATCCCGCTGGCGCTTGAAGATGATCACCGGCGGATAGCCGAGTCGAATGAGCATCAGGTTCATGATCAACCGCCCGGCACGACCGTTTCCGTCGAGGAAGGGATGTACTTGTTCGAACCGGTTGTGCAGCCGGGCCAACGACTCGGGTAGCGTGGTTTCGGCCTGCTCGCGGTCGAGAAGCTGGCGGGACACTGCTCGAACTTCGTCCAACCAGTCCTTGAGCATCGCCGGCACCAAGGGCCAGGTCGGAGGTGTCATCCCCCCTGCGAACGGCCGGATGTCGTGTTCGCGAAACTGGCCGGGAGCCTCTCGCCCGCCCGCTTGGCCGTAGGGGTCAACGCTCCAGACAGGCGACATGGCCAGCTCGTGCACATACCGAATCTCCGTTGGCGAGACGAGACTGCCATCGTTCCAGTCACTGGCGTCCATGGCCTGGGCATACACCCACTGTGCGGCGTCCGCATAGCCCTTGACCTCCATGTATTCCCGTAGCGGTTTGGCGCCGACGGCTCGTCCCCGGTCGAGCAGTTGCTCCACCTCCCGGAGCGCGAGGGTGTTGCCCTCGAGGGCAGTGGAGTGGTGGGCCTCCTGATGCCAGATGTCCGCCCAGATGGCTTGCGACTCGGCGGGCGCCGGCAAGCCGCCAAGTCGATTTCGAAGTTCTGCGAGGGCGGCATCCAGCCGCGCGTAGACGGTGGATCGAGACGGCCGGCCGCGAACCACAGGCAACACCTCCCGGCGAACTTGATCAGTCTGGCGGACAGCGAATTGATCTTATCAAGTTCGGCACAAGTTGATCACCCTGACAGCCGCCCGAGTGAACCCATCAGGACGGGCCGCCGACGGATCGACGGGATCAGAGGCTGTCGAAGAAGTCTTCGTCGATTCGGTAGACCGTCACCGTCGTCTCCGGTTGCACGCCGACACCGAAGTCGATCATCAGCCCGACCAGTCGTTTGCCGTCGATCAGCTCGATCCGGGCGTTGACCCTCTCGGCCGCTGCAACCGCGCCCGGGGAGAACGTGCTGGTGGTGATGAATACGCCGCGATCACCCTGAGCGCCCATCAACGCGCCCACGAATTCGCGGATCGCCGGACTGTGCACGACGGTCGTCGCCGCGTACCGCTTGGCCTGCAGAAAGATTCGGTCCAGACCCAGAGGGTCCTGGCTCCCGATCCCGTCGATGCCACCATCGCCGGATCGGCCGGAATGGACGAGCGATCCGGCTCTTCCATAGCCCATGGCCTTGAGCAGGAGGAGCACCAACCGCTCGAACTCCACCGGCTCGACGCCCTGATCTTGTCCAGAAGGTCGCCCGCCAGCACCGCCCGCGCCTCGGATTCGGCCCGGCTGAGAAGGTCGGTGGGCGACTCCGCCGACTCGGTCGCGATCTCCGCTGGGATTGAGGTAGCAGGCTCGATCGCCGAGGGTTTCGAAATCTTCGTGAATTCGCGGAATTCGGGGAACTGCCTAAGTTGGGCGTTGCGAACGGGTTCCTGTCCTTCGACGAGCGCTCGCCCCCGGTCGGTGATCGCGACCTGACCCCGCTTTGGTCTGGCGATGGCGGTCGCCTTCACCAGATACGTCACAGCCCACTTGACCCCCACCATCCGGTCCAGCCACCACCGCTGCTCGTCTGTGATATTAACTCCGGCTTGCTTCTGCTGGGTCAGCCAACCGGCGTAGCGCTCGCGCACCCGGTCCGCGTAGGGGACCAGCTCATCGTCCTCGCCGAGGGTGAACCGCAGCAGCGACACCAGGTCGGTGAGGGTGTGCCGGTTGCTGCGCCGAACCCGACCCTTCTTTTCCACCGCGTCGTAGGCAGCCCAGATCAGCTCCGGGGTCCGGTTCAGTGGCGGCCGGCTGATTCGGGTGGCCAGCTCCTGGATGTCACCGAAGTCGATGCGTGCGGCCCGCGCTGCCGACATCACCTGGATGGCGGTGATCTCGCTGCGATGTTCGGCGAGGTAGGCCGTCCACGATTCGACGATGTGACTCGCCCGTTCGGTGTCCACGACGCCGTGGGCATCGAGCAACAAATCGACGCTGACCTCGTCGATGATCTGGTCGTGCATCCGGCGCAACTCCAGGATTCGTTGCCGCGACACCGGATTGCCCGCGATCGGCTGCACCGCAGCATCCAGCAAGTCCTGCATCGCTTGAACGGGATCCGGCGCATCGTGAATCACAAATGCCTGCACATTGGGATCGACCGCGTCGACGAGTTGACGGATGATCTTTCGCACCGGGATGTCGGAAACACCGTCAAGCTCGGCCCGTTCGGCTGGCGTCAGCTGCTGCTCGAGCGCGGCAAGCCGGGACGCGAGGGTAGCCGTCTCCGATTCGGTCAGAGTCAGAGCGGCTGCCTTATCCAGCAGTTTCTTCAGGCTGATGCCCTTCTCCCGGTTCAGCGGCGGGTCGACCAGCGCATGTTCGGTGACACCGACCGCGTCGACGATCACAAATCGGGTCTTCACCAAGGCGTCCGGGGTCACCGCCTGGAAGTCGGCCGGCTCGATGGTGCGGGCACCCCGGCCCTTCATCTGCTCGAAGTACTGCGCCGACCGAACATCCCGCATGAACATCACGCACTCCAACGGCTTCACGTCGGTGCCGGTAGCGATCATGTCAACGGTCACCGCGATTCGCAGGGTCGCCGAGTTGCGGAACGATTGCAGCGCACCCTTGGCGTCGGTCGCCCGGTAGGTGATCTTTGCGGCGAAGTCGTTGCCCTTGCCGAACACCTCGCGAACAGTGGTCACCACCTCCTCTGCGTGTGCGTCGTCCTTGCAGAAGATCAACGTTTTCGGCACTGTGGTTCGGCCCGGGAAGATTTCCGCCTGCTTATCGCGAAAGGTCTCCAGCACTAAACGGATCTGGCTCTTCGACGTCACCTCGCGGTCGAGTTGACTTTCGGTGTAGCCGAGGTCGTCATCGAGTTCCTCGAGCCGTTGTTCGCGCGTCCGGCGGTCGATCTTCGGCACGAATGTGTGCGCCTCGATGCGCGATCCGGCGGAGGTGATCTGCGTCTGTATCCGGTAGATGTCGAAATCGATGTTGACGCCGTCCGCAACGGATTGGGGATAGGTGTACTCGGAAACCAGGTTAGGCCGGAAGAACCCGAACGTCTGCTTTCCCGGTGTCGCCGTCAGCCCGACAATATGAGCGTCGAAGTATTCCAACACTCCACGCCACACACCGTAGATCGAGCGGTGCGCCTCGTCGACGATGATCAGATCAAACGTTTCGGGTGGCAATGCCTCGTTGTAGGCCACGGTGACCGGCGTAGTCGGGACAAACCTGTCGAGACCGGGATCGTCCTGGTCCGGGATCTCCTCGTTCCGAATGGCCCTGAACACCCGCTGAATAGTTGAAATCACTACATGGGTCGATCCGAGCATCCCGGCGCCGGTCAACTTGTCGACGTTGTAGATTTCGCTGAAACGGCGGCCATCGCCCGGGGCGCGATAGTTCTGGAATTCGCCAAGAGTTTGATCTCCGAGGTTGTTCCGATCAACCAGAAACAGCACCTTGTGAAACCCGCCGTATCGCAGCAGACGGTAGGACTCGGCAACGGCGGTGTAGGTCTTACCGGCCCCGGTTGCCATCTGGATCAGCGATCGGTCGAACCGCCGCTCGCGCAACGACTTTTCCACTCCGTTGATCGCGATGATCTGGGCGGGTCGCATCGGAGCAGGATCGAGCGCGGGCATCGATTGCACCCGTGCCCGCCATGTTGGCTGTTCTGGCTGGGCGGCCGCGTCGCGCATCGCCCGGGACAAGGTGCTCGGCCGAGGAAACTGGAAGATGCGCCTGGCCCGGGGCATAGGATCGAAGCCGTTTGTGAAGTGCGTTTCCCGACCGCTGGCCTCGACGACAAAGGGCAGCCGGCCACTCACAGTCAGCGCTTTCAGCCGTGCGTCGGCGGGGAGGCCTTCGGCATACATTGCGGACTGCCACTCCACGCCGGAAAGGGTCATCCCCTCTGGCTTGGCCTCGATGACGCCGACTGCTTTCTTGTCGACGTAGAGCAGGTAATCGGCCCGGCCGTGCCCGCGTTTCATGATCATCTCGCGCACTGCCACACCTGGGCCGGCGAAGAGATTCATCGACGAGCGGTCCTGAATCACCCATCCGGCTTGAATCAGCTGACGATCGATCAGCACACGGGCGCGCTGCTCCGCTGCCAATCGCTCGCCGTCGGAGGGGGTGCTCATAGTTGATCAAGAATGCAGCGGCGACCGATCTATCTCTTTCTCTACAGTCAACTCGGGGCAATGTTGCCCACGCACGGCTCCCCGAGGCGCCCAAATCGTCAGACCAGTCGGTTCAGGAAGCTGATCGGGGCACCGAGATGATCAGTGCGTCGCCCTGCCCGCCACCGCCGCACAGCGCAGCCGCGCCGATCCCGCCGCCACGGCGGCCGAGTTCCAGGGCCAGATGGAGCACCAACCGGGCACCGGACGCGCCGATCGGATGGCCGAGGGCGATCGCGCCGCCGTTGACGTTGACCCTGTCCTCGTCGATCTCCAGGTCTCGCGCCGACGCTATCCCGACAGCTGCGAAGGCCTCGTTGATCTCCATCAGGTCGAGCGCGGAAGGCAGCATCCCGAGTTTCTTGCACGCCGCCCGGATCGCGTTCGCCGGCTGCAGCTGCAGCGACGAATCCGGCCCGGCGACGACGCCATGAGCCTCGATCTCGGCGATGTAGGAAAGGCCCCGACTCAGGGCCAGTTCTTTGCGCATCACCACCACTGCCGCGGCGCCATCGGTGAGCGGCGAGGCCGAGCCGGCGGTGACCGTGCCGTCGGGCCGGAACGCCGGTCGCAGCTTGCCGAGGACCTCCGCGGTCGTCTCCGGCCTGATGCCCTCGTCCGCGTCGACCGTGACAGACCCCTTGCGGCCGGGGATGGTGACCGGGACGATCTCCTCGGCAAACAGGCCACCAGCGGCCGCGGCGGCTGCCCGCTGGTGGGACCTGGCGGCGAAGCTGTCCTGTTCGAGCCTGGTCAGCGGCGCCTGGTCGTTGATCTTTTCGGTCAACGCTCCCATGGACTGGTCGGTGTAGACGTCGCGCAGGCCGTCGAAATCGGCATGGTCGATCATTGTCACTTCGCCATATTTGAATCCGGCCCTGGAGTTACGCAGTAGATGGGGGGCCTTGGTCATCGATTCCATTCCGCCGGCGACAACGGTGTCGAACTCCCCGGCCCGGATCAGTTGGTCAGCCAGGGCGATGGCCTCGAGCCCGGACAGACAGACCTTGTTGACAGTGAGCGCGGGCACGTCCATCCCGATTCCGCCGAGGACGGCCGCCTGTCGAGCGGGGACCTGGCCGCATCCGGCTTGCAGTACCTGCCCCATGATCACGTACTGCACCTGCTCGGCCGGAACTCCGCTCCGCGCCAGGGCACCGGCGATGGCAGCGCCACCGAGCGCCATTGCGTCAGCGCCGGCGAGCGCCCCGGACAATCGGGTGAACGGGGTACGAGCCCCGGCGACAATCACAGTGGATCCCATGTGCCGACGCTACCGCTTCCGAACGAAGACGGGGGGATAGCTTTGCATGATGACCGCTGCCGCCGAGGAAAACCGGTTCGACGCGAACAGGTTGCCCGGCGCGGTGAGTCCGAAATCGTTGGGGATTGTCGGTATCGATCACGTCGGCATTGCGGTGCCGAATCTGGACCGGGCCATCAACTTCCACACCACGGTTCTCGGCGGGGTGCTGTCCCACCGGGAGGACAACGCCGACCAAGGGGTCACCGAGGCGATGATCAGCTTCGGCTCGGGCGCGCAGGTTCAGCTGCTGGCACCGTTGACGCCCGGCTCGGCAATAGCGAAATTCCTGGACCGCACCGGCCCGGGGCTGCAGCAGCTCGCCTACCGGGTGACCGATGTACGGGCCGCCTCCGATGCCCTCCGGGCGAGTGGCCTGCGGCTCCTCTACGACCAGCCGCGCCGCGGCACCGCGGGATCTTCGATCAACTTCGTACACCCAAAGGATGCAGGCGGCGTCTTGATCGAACTGGTCGAACCCGCGACAGGCAGCGGCTCGAACACCAGCGGTTAGGACGCCACGGGGTAGGACGCCACGGGGTAGGACGCCATGGGTTGGACATCACCGGGTAGGACGCCACGGGGTAGGACATCACCGGGGTTGATGCAACGGGTAGGGCTCCACGTGCAAATGCGGCCGAACGACGACAGAAAGAAGTTCGTCATTCGTGCCGGCGGAACCGGCGCAGCTCGTCGGCATCGGCGCCATCCGGTGGGACAATCAGGGCATGAACTCAGGTGATTGGCTGCCCACCCAAGCCCCCTTCGATCTGGTGCGCCGCGGCTACTCTCCCGAGCAGGTCACGGCGCACCTTGACCGGCTCGAATACGACCTTCGGATCACCACAGCCAACCGGCAGGAAACGAACCATCGGCTCTCCGAGATCGGTGCGCAGCTGGCAGCCGCACAGGCCGAGGCCGACACCCTGCGTTCGCAGCTGGACCGGGCGGCTCTGGAGCCGGTTTCGATGTCGAACCTGTCGGACCGGATGCAGCGGATGATCCGGCTCGCCGAGGAAGAGGCCGCGGAGATCAGGGCGAGGGCGGAGGCGGACGCCGATCGGCTCCGCACCCAGCTGGACACCGCCACGGCCGCCGCCGCGCAGGAGAAATCGGCTTTCGACATCGAACGGGAACGGACCCGCAAGCAGCTCGCCGAGCAGGTCCAGGGCCTGATCGCCGAGGCCCGGAACGAGGCGGACACCACCCGGGTACAGGCCCGGGTGGGTTCGGCACAACTGCTGCAGGAGACGAAGGCTTCGACCGAGCGGGACCTGGCCGCCGCGACAGCGGAACAGGAACGGCTGGACGCAGCGGCGTCGGCAGCCCGCAAACAGGAACACGACGACTTCGAAATATCGATCGCCGCTCGGCGGAACGACGCGAATCGGGCCATCACCGCGGAAACCCAGCAGTCAAAGGCGGCCGCCCAGGCGCTCGTCGCAGAGGCGACCGCGCGCTCGGAGAAGATGCTCGCCGACGCCACGGCCCACTCCGACAACATGGTCGCCGATGCGACAGCGCACTCGGAACAGTTGGTCGCCGATGCGACAGCGCACTCGGACCAGCTGGTCGCCGGCGCCACCTCGCACGCAGACAGCACGGTGGCCGGTGCCCGTGCCCATGCCGACAAGACCGTTGCAGAAGCGGGTGTGGAGTCCGAACGGCTTCTGTCCGAGGCGACGGAGAAGGCGAACGCGATGGTGCAGGACGCCACTGCCTACTCGAACGACGTCGTCCACCGGGCGGCCGTCGATTCGGCCCACCGGGTCGCCGAGGCCGACGCCGCGGTCGGCCGCTTGTTGGCGCTACGCAGCAGCGTGACCGAACAACTAGCCTCGCTCACGGGCCACCTGGACCACATCCGAGAGCTGGCCGGCTCTGCCCCCACCCTCGTCGAGGAGTTGCCCGACGAGCATCATTCACGCCCACGGTCCGCCGACTTCCCCCCCGATCCAGCTGCCCGCCCCAGTTCCGACCGGCCGGCGGGGCCGCCCGACCCAGAGGCTACGGTGAGCGCAGAATCACCGGCCTCAGCGAACCGAGCGGCCGGCAATCCCGACGGTCCCCACACCGGGGCCGCCGACACCGGTGCAGGCCAGAGCGATGACCCGACGCTTGTCGTCGCGCATTCTCAACGCTCCGATGCTCTCCCGGCCGACGCAAGCGAGGACGAAATCGCCCAGATCCCCGCCCAAGCCAACCATCAATCGGCGACTGCCAGGGCCGCTACCCCACTGTCCGACCGGCCCGCGCCGGCCAGAGCGCCTGCTGCCCGGGCGTTGTCGTCCCTGCGCGGTCTGGGTGGCCGGGACCGCCACCACTGACCCTGAGCCTCGGATCACCCCGGCAGTGGCGTTAGCCGGGCGGTCGCAGCATCGGGCCCCGCAGCCGATCCAAGTGCGCAGACGAATTTGGCCACTCCTGTCCCTCCAGTCGCAAAACCGACACTGTCGTCCGTGCCTACAAAGATGATCCTCGCGGAGAATCCCTGCCCGGTGACGGCGAGGCGTGAGGCCCCTCTTCCCTAGATGCGGTCGCCGATCGCCACGGTCGCCAGAATTTCGGGCGTCCGTTCCAGGTAGGCGTTGGCGCCCGACCTGCTCAGCAGGATGAGCGCCCCGGCGCTGACGGCCGGACCGACCAGCAGGGCTGCCCAGCCCCATGACCGGTCCACGGTTGCGGCCAGCACGGCGAGGCCGATGGCCGGGAGTGCACAGGCCACTGCGCCGGCCACCGTCAGCAGCAGCCAGGCCAAGGTGCGGCCCTTCTGACCGGGAATGCTGTTGGCGAACAACGACTTCCGGCTCTGCCGCATGGCGAACGGAATCCTGGCCGAGAGATGACAGCTCATCGCCACCGATCCCACCATCACGGCCAGTGAGACCCCCAGGGCTGCCGGGACGAGAGCCATGTCGCCCCGGATCACCGCTTGGAGGAGCGTCGCGAGAACGACGATCGGTCCCCCGACGAGGATCGAGAACAGGGAGTGTCCGAGCAGTTCGCCCCTGGCCCGGGTGCGATCGGCGAAGGTGACCATGTGAAGCCACAGGCCCGTGCCCTCGACCGCATACGAGTTGCCGGACTGCGACCCGATGATCACGGCCGGAAAAGCCACCGCATAGAGCGACCCGTGACCTCTGACCACCAGCAGCGGCCAGATCGCCGCCAGCGTGGCCACCAGCAGCCACGGCAACCGGCGCATCGGGTCTCGCCAGCCAAGTACCCGGTCCCTCGCCACCGTGAGAGCGACCATGCCGCGCAACGAGTCTGCGACCGCCCTTTCGGAGCCGGCCCGGCCGACCGGCGCCGACCCCTGGGTGGTCGACGGAACGCTGGTCAGGCTCTTGTCGAGCGCGACGGACCACCACCACCAGCCGGCGGCCAGGACGACGCCGGCGGTCAGCAAGGCCAGTAGCAGGCGCACCCACTGGCCGGCCGCGATGAACGATGCAATGGCGGCCAGCGATCCACTCGGTCCCCAGGCCAGAACCCCTGCCGCAGAGTCGACCTTGGCGTCCAGGCCCTGCGTCCGACCGGACGAGTTGACCGCGTAGGACAGCAGCAGATACCCCACGAACAGCACCGATCCGACGGCCATGCCGAGGTCACGCCCGCGGCGGCCCGACATCAAGCCGGCCATGGAGGTCGATGCCGCGCGTGACAGCACGATGCACAGCACCAGTTGAGCTGCGCTGCAGACCAGCGCCACCGGCAGCAGACTCCAACTCGAAGACAGGGCGACGGCCGCACCGATCAGCACCACCGCGTTCGCCACCGGCAGGTATCCGATGAGCGAAGCCACCAGCAGTCCTCGCCGCAGCTGGGCCGGTCGGATGGGTAGCAGCGCGAACCGTGCCGGGTCCACGGTTTCGTCGACGCCGAAGGCAACGATCGGCGTCAACACCCAGCCGACCAGCTGCAGCGTGAACAACGTGACGATGGTTGTCCTGGCCAGTGCAGGCTGCCCACGAAGCGTGGCCAGGCCGAGCGCGACGAGGCCGAGGAAGATGGCCGCGGCGCACCAGCCAACGATCATCCACGCCTTTGCGGCGCCGTGCATTCCCCGGATCCGGCTACTGACCAGCCGCCACTTCAGGCCGGCGAAGATCCCAACCATGCCAAACCTCCCGGACCGACCTCGGACGCGCCCACCAGGTGCATGAACGCATCGTCCAGACTTGCCGCCGATCCTCGGACCTGATCGATCGGGCCGCTCGCGATGATCCGTCCGTGGCCCATCACGGCGACATGGCTGCACAGGTCCTCGACCAGCGCCATCACGTGAGAGGAGAAGATGACCGTCCCGCCGCCGGCCGTGTAGCGGTGCAACACCGTGCGGATCACCCTGGCCGAGACCGGATCGACTGCCTCCAGCGGTTCGTCGAGCAACAGGATGGGCGGTGCGTGCAGCAGAGCCGCCGCGAGGGTGATCTTCTTGCGCATGCCCGTCGAATAGTCCGCGACCAGTTTGGTGCCCGCCTCCGCCAGGTCCAGCACGGCGATGAGCTCAGCTGCCCTTGCTTTCACGGTCGCGGTGGGCATGCCGCGCAGGCGTCCGAGATAGGACAGCAACTCGGGTCCGGACAGTCGCTCGAACAACCGCAGCCCGTCCGGGAGCACACCCATTCGCGCCTTGGCGGTGACCGGGTCCGCCCACACGTCCACCCCGGTGAGGAACACCCGGCCGCTGTCCGGCCGGAGAAGACCGGTGACCATCGACAGAGTGGTGGTCTTACCGGCGCCGTTCGGTCCGACCAGACCGAAGAACGAACCGACCGGTACGTCCAGATTGATGGCGTCCACCACCGTCCGCTTGTCGAACGATTTCGTCAAACCGCGGATGGCCAGGGCCTGACTCGTGAGCGATTCGTCGAAAGGGCCGGTGTCCGGGTAACCCGGGTAGCTCGGGTAGGCCGTCGCGGGAGCGGCGACGACGGCCTGGAATCGGTCGGTGACAGGCTCAGCCGAGCTCCGGCCGGTCTGGTCGGTGGCCCTCTGGGTCGGGTATTGCGCCATACAAGCAGCCTGCCACAAGCCACCGACACCCTTGGCCGGCTGGCCGCATCATGCCAGAGCACCGAAGGGGCGCCAACGAGAGAGCTGATGGCGCAACAGGAAGCGGTCAGTGCGAGTTGTTGACCGCCGGCCGGCTGTGGTCACGCCCGCGGGCCCCGGGCAGCCCACCGCTGCCAGCAACCGCGGTGCCAGTGGCGCCGGTCGGCCACCCCGGGACCCTGCAGGTCCGCGGGCCAGACGACGACGTGGGCCGTTGCCTGCGGGATCAACTGCTGACAGGCCGGACAGCGGTAGGGCTTCGTCGAGGAGGCTCCGGAGACAGCCCGGACCAGGAACTCGCCGGCGGCCGTGGATACCGAGATCTGCCACCCGCCCAATAGCGCCGGCTCGGTCTGGGCCGCCCGGCCCCGCCTGATCCCCCGATCCGGGCGTTCCGGATGGGAGCGTCGTGGCACCCGGAAACCGTACCTGTGTGTCACAGTTCGAAGACGTGAGGAGGGCCGGATGAGCCGTAGGTTCGGCATTGCGTTGACCGCCGCCGCCCTGAGCGTCACGCTGGGCATCCTCATCGGCGTCGTGATCAGCATCGGATCGCGGGTGCGGTGGTCGGCTGCCCTCGGGCCGGGCCCGATCGACCGGGCTTTCGGGTCCACCTCGGTGCCGCTTCCGTCCGACCCCTCGCCGTTGCCGCCGGCAAATCCAACCGGGCTGCCGTCTTCGTCGGTCGCCCAAGGCCCGTCGACATCGGGTCCGCTGACCGGCGCCGGGTCGCAGACCTCCCTGGCACCGCCGCCGGCGAACCCGTCGGGAGTCCTGGCCGTGGCGGGCACCTCGAAGCGGATGACGGTCGCGTCGGGCACGTCCGCGCCGTCGTCGGGGCCGACCGCCACCCCGGCCCTGTCGGCCGGGACGGGCACCGTCCGGGCGACGAACACCCCCGGTGCGCCCGTGTCGAAGGTCCCGTCAGCGCCGGCGGTCATCATCACCCTCGGCGTAGCGCCCCCTGGCACGTCGAGACCCGGCACGTCGACACCCAGCGCGCCGACCCCCAGCACGTCGACACCCAGCGCGCCGACCCCCAGCACGTCGACCTCCAGCATGCCGACCGCCAGCAGGGCTCCCGCCACCGGCCCAGTGACGGCCGGACCGCCGCCGGTTCCGGTGGTCCGCGTCGGCTCTTGTGCCGCCCTGGGGATGCGAACGGCGCTGGCGGACGGCACCACTGCGTTCTGCCAGAGCGGGCTGGTCAGGGGCAGCCTGCAGTGGCGTCCGGTCGTCGGCGGCGGCGGTTGCCTCAACCGCTCGATGACGGGGGTGTCTCCCGGGCACCGATTCGCCTGTCGCCGAGGCGTCGACGGGCTCGACTACTGGGTGGCTATCGGCTGACGGTGTCCGCGGCTGGACCCGAGCACCCCTCGGACACGGTTGAATCAGACGGGCACGAAGGCGGTCAACAGCGCCCAGGCCACCACCGCGGACGGCAGCAGCGAGTCCATTCGGTCCATCACGCCGCCGTGCCCCGGCAGCAGGTTGCCCATATCCTTCACGCCCAGGTCGCGCTTGATCAGCGACTCCGCCAGATCGCCCATCGTCGCGACCGTCGCCAGGACGAGTCCGACCACGACCCCCTGCCACCACGGATGGTGGAGCAGCAGCGCAACTGTCAGCGCTCCGCCGACCATCGCCGTGACGGCGGATCCGGCGAATCCCTCCCAGGATTTCTTGGGTGAGATCCGGGGCGCCATCGGATGTTTGCCCAGGAGTGCGCCCGCGGCGTAGCCACCGGTGTCGGAACAGACGACGACGATCAGGAAGGTCATCACCCTGGCGGCGCCGTCGTGCGGCGCGACGAGCAGGGTGGCGAAGGAGGCGAAGAGGCCGAGATACACGGCCAGAAAGACCGATGCCGCGACGTCCGCGAGGTAACCGTCGGCCCCGCGGCCGAACCGCCAGATCAGTACGGCGACGGCTGTCGCGGCGGTACCGATGGCCTGGGCGCCCGAGCCGTACGGCCAACTCAGGGCAACGGTGGCCAGGGCGCCGGCGGCCATCGGCGGCCACGCCAGTTGGATCCCCCGCGCCATCGCCAGGGTCGACCGCATCTCCCAGATGGACGCGACGACCGCGGCGGCGATGATCACCACGAACAGCTGGCGGTAGAGCAACAGACAGGCAATGATCACCGCGCCGAGCGCCACGCCGACACCGATCGCCATCGGCAGGTTGCGACCGGCCCGGGAACGGGGCTCGGCCGGAACGGCCGCCGAAGGATCCTTGGTGTCCGCGCTCATCAGCCCTCGAGCAGCTCGGCTTCCTTGTGCTTGACGATCTCGTCGATGGCGGAGGTGTACCGGTCGGTCACGGTCTGCAGCTCCTTCTCGGCCCGGCTGCCCTCGTCCTCGCCCGCTTCGCCGTCCTTGACGAGTTTGTCCAGTGTCTCCTTGGCCCGGCGTCGGATGTTGCGCACGGACACCTTTGCGTCCTCGCCCTTGGACCGGGCCACCTTCCCCATCTCCCGGCGGCGCTCCTGGGTCAGCTGCGGGAAGATGATCCGCAGAATGGTGCCGTCGTTGCTTGGGTTGACCCCGAGATCAGAGTCCCTGATTGCCTTCTCGATGGCCTGCAATTGGCTCATGTCGTACGGCTTGACGACCGCCATCCGGGCTTCCGGGATGGTGATCTGGGCCATCTGGGGAAGCGGCGTCGGGGCGCCGTAATAGTCGATCACGACTCGGGAGAAGGTGTTCGGATTCGCCCGGCCGGTGCGCAGGGTCGCCAGATCCTCCTTGGCCACCGACACCGCCTTCTCCATCTTCTCTTCGGCGTCGAACAGGGTCTCGTCGATCATCGGGTTCGCCTTTCGGGCAAGCAGTTGAAACCAGTATCGGCAGAACTTACGTTTCGGAGCGGTGTGGAACATCGGTCCTGCACCAATTGTCCCGTCACCGGTGGTCGCCCGGTTCGACGGTCACCGGGGTGGAAACCAGGGTGCCGATGGTCTCGCCGCGAACCGCCTTGCCGATGTTGCCGTGGGTCAGAAGATTGAAGACGATGATCGGCATGGCGTTGTCCATGCACAGGCTGAAGGCGGTCGCATCCGCCACCTGCAGGCCCCTTTCGAGCACTTCCCGATGGGTGATGTGGGAGAACATCGTGGCGGTCGGGACAACCCGCGGGTCGGCGTCGAAGACCCCGTCCACGGCTTTGGCCATCAGCACCACCTCGGCGTCGATCTCGAGCGCACGTTGGGCGGCCGTGGTGTCGGTGGAGAAATACGGCATGCCGACGCCGGCCCCGAAAATGACCACCCGGCCCTTCTCGAGGTGCCGCACTGCTCGCCGGGGAATGTACGGCTCAGCCACCTGACCCATCGTGATGGCTGTCTGCACCCGGGTGTCGAGGTGCTCCTCACGTTCCAGGAAGTCCTGCAGCGCAAGGCAATTCATCACGGTTCCGAGCATGCCCATGTAATCGGCTCTGGCCCGGTCCATGCCGCGGCTGTTGAGTTCGGCGCCGCGGAAAAAGTTGCCGCCACCGATGACGACGGCTACCTGCACGCCGCTGCGCACGACTTCGGCGATCTGCCTGGCCACTGCAGAGACGACGTCTGGATCCACCCCGACCCGGCCGCCACCGAACATCTCGCCGCCGAGTTTGAGCACGACCCGGCGGAACGGACGCCGGTCTGACGGCGCGTCCACCTTCGGGGTCTGGGTCATGGATTCGCCCCGCTTCTATGGCCCTCCGGCCACCTCGCCCGACCTGAAGGAACGCCGACCGTCAGCAACACACTCACTCCCGCTTCGGCGGCCCCTGTCGGAGGACTGCCGAAGCGAGGATCCTGCCTACCGATCAGGCCGTACCGACCTCGAACCGGGCGAAGGCGGTGACCTTCACGCCGGCCTCGTCCAGAACCTGCCCGACCGACTTCTTCGAATCCCGCACTGACGCCTGCTCACTGAGAACCGTCGACTTGTAGAAGCCATTGACCCGGCCGTCGACGATCTTCGGCAGCGCCGCCTCCGGCTTCCCCTCTTCCCGGGCGATGCCCTCGGCGATGCGCCGCTCCGACTCGATGACATCGGCCGGCACCTCGTCCCGGGAAACATACTTCGCGCTGAGGGCGGAGATCTGCATGGCCGCGCCTCTCGCCGCCTCGGTGGCAGAGTCGCCGGACCCCGAGTACGCCACCAGGACGCCGATCGCTGGGGGAAGATCGGCCGAGCGCTTGTGCAGATAGACGGTGGTGGTGCCGTCGAACTTCGCCACCCGGTTGAGGACCAGCTTCTCACCGATCCGGGCGGACAGCGCCTCGATGGCCTGCTCTACCGTGCCGCCGTCAAGCGGGGCTGCGAGAACGGCGTCGACGGAACCGTCGGCGCCTGCGGCAGCGCCGGCGACCTTGTTGCCCAGGGCGATGAAGTCTTCGTTCTTGGCGACGAAGTCTGTCTCGGAGTTGAGCTCGATCAGCGCATTGCCGCTCGAGGCGACCATGCCTTCCGCGGTGGTGCGCTCCGCCCGCTTGGAGGCACTCTTGGCGCTCTTGATGCGCAGAAACTCGATGGCCTTGTCGAAATCGCCCTCGTTCTCTTCGAGGGCCTTCTTGCAATCCATGAATCCGGCGCCGGTCAGCTCGCGGAGCTTCTTGACGTCGGCGGCGGTGTAGTTCGCCATGCTCGGCGGTGTCCTTCCTGTACTTTGATCAGTCCTGGCAGCAGCGTTTCGGCGCTGCTTCTAGGGTGCCAATCGGTCTGTTGACTTACTGTTCCGCTGACTCACGTTCTGCCACTGCGGACCCGATGTCGCCCGGTCACCGAAAATCCCAGGCAGGTTCGGTCAGATCAGCGGCGTTGCCCTTCGGGCCGACCCTCCGAAGGGATGGGCGGCGGGTCGGTCCGTCGGGCGGGGGTCAGTTCTGGCTGAAGTCGCCGGTCACCGATGCGACAGAGGCGACGTCCTGCGGGTGGATCTCGACGTCTTCGACGATGTCCGCCGGATCGACGGTTGCGGCGGCGGGTGCCGGATCGGCCGGGGCGGCTTCCCCGTTCACCGGCGCATCGACCGGGCCATCGACTGGGCCATCGACTGGGCCATCGACTGGGCCATTGATTGGGGCAGCGGAGGCGACCTGGCCACCGGTTTCCAGCAGCTCCCGCTCCCACTCGGCGAGCGGCTCCTCGCCGGCGGCGACAGCGGCTCCGCCGGAGCGGGCCAGCAGGCCCTCGGCGACGGCTTCCGCAACTACCTTGGTGAGCAGCGCGGCCGACCGGATCGCGTCGTCGTTGCCCGGGACAGGGAAGTCGACCTCGTCCGGGTCGCAGTTGGTGTCCAGCACCGCGACGACCGGGATGTTCAGCTTCCTGGCCTCGCCGACGGCGATGTGCTCCTTCTTGGTGTCGACGATCCACACCGCGGAAGGCACCCGGGCCATGTCCCGGATTCCGCCGAGAGTCTTGGCCAGCTTGTCCTTCTCGCGGGTCAGCAGCAGAACTTCCTTTTTGGTGCGTCCGGCGAACTCGCCGGAGATCTCCATCGCCTCGAGGTCCTTGAGGCGAAGCAGACGCTTGTGCACCGTGGTGAAGTTGGTCAGCATGCCGCCCAGCCAACGCTGGTTGACGTACGGCATCGAAACGCGGGTCGCCTGTTCGGCGATCGCCTCTTGGGCCTGCCGCTTGGTGCCGATGAACAGGACCGTGCCGCCGTGGGCGACGGTCTCGCGGATGAACTCGTACGCCTTGTCGATGTACGTCAGCGTCTGCTGCAGATCGATGACGTAGTTGCCGTTGCGTTCGGTGAAGATGAATCGCTTCATCTTCGGGTTCCAGCGCCGGGTCTGGTGTCCGAAGTGGACACCCGCGTCCAGCAGCTGGCGCATGGTGACGACAGCCATGGCCGTCCTCTCGTGCTCGGTGCGCGCCGGATCCCGTCGGAGCGGGCTCGAGCCGGAACAAGGGTGATCACCCTGTAGTCCGTTTGCGCGCACAGTTTCGGTTGTCGCCTCGACCGGCGGTCGGAGGCCCTGACGCCCTCGGGCGCACCACCCGTCCGCAGGGAGCCGGTGGCTGACCTGGGATCGGGACCAATGGTGCGCGCCGGCCGGTGCGGGCTGTGGAGCACCCGCGGTGGAAAAGGGCGTGCGTAGTCGACCGGCATATCCCCGGCCGCACGATCATCTTAGGCGATAGCCCCGACCTGCGGCGAATCGTCGCCCAGGCTTGCGTGCCCGGCGGGTGACCTGCGACCCCGCCTCCTGCCCTGCGCCCCGGCCCCGCTCGCCGAGATGGCGCCGCCTGCCGGTTGGGCTGGCGGCGGTCGTCCTGGCAACCGCGACGTCGTCCTGGCAACTCCGGCGTCGTCCTGGCAACCGCGACGTCGTGCTGGCAACTCCGGCGTCGTCCTGGCAACTCCGGCGTCGTGCTGGCAACTCCGGCTTCGTCTTCGCAACACGTGGAGCCGTCCCAGGTGTTGCTGAGTGGGCCGAATTGTTGCGAGGACGCGGCGAGGCACGACCGCGAGGGACTACTCCCAAGTCCGAGGTGGCTGTTCCCCGATGCCGGCCGGTTTCTGATCGGTACCGGGCAGGTTGTCCCCACAGCCCAAGTTGTCCACATCTCGGAATTCGGGTTCCGGGTGAAGGCCCGCCCGAGCGAGGCTGGCCGTATGCAGGTTGCTCTCCTCCGACGCTCCGGTGGGTGCCTGCTGTCCCTGTCCCTGTTGCTGTTGGTGAACTCCGGCGTTCCCGGTGTTGTCGCCCTTCCCCACCCATCCGGGGCCGTGAGAACGGGCTCGGCCCATTTGAATGCAGCGTCGACCGTGCCGCGATCTGGTCCGGACCTCGGGTCGGCGAGCCCGACCACCGGGTTCCGGTTGCCGCTCACGCCCCCCGCCGCAGTGCTGACGGCGTTCCGCCCGCCGGCGAGTCGGTTCGGGACGGGACACCGCGGAGTCGATCTGGCGGCGCTGGTCGGCACCCGGGTACTGGCTGCCGCCGCCGGCACAGTCGCTTTCGCGGGGCGGATCGCCGGCCGCGGAGTGGTCTCGGTCGACCATCCGGCGGGTATCCGGACGACCTACGAACCGGTGACCAGCACGTTGCGAGCAGGGCAGTCCGTGGTCGCCGGTCAGCTGGTCGGCACCCTCGAATCAGGGCACCCGACGTGCGCCCCGGCGAGCTGCCTTCATTGGGGCGCAAGGCTTCCGGACGGTTCGTATCTGGACCCGATGTCGTTGATCACCGGCCTGCACGTCCGTCTCTTTCCATGGTGAGCCCGACGCTCAGGCCCGGGGGTGCGCCTGCCGGTACACCGCGGCCAGCCGTTCGGCGGAGATGTGGGTGTAGATCTGAGTGGTGGCGAGGCTGGCGTGGCCCAATAGTTCCTGAACTGCCCGCAGGTCGGCGCCCCCGTCCAGAAGGTGGGTGGCCGCGCTGTGCCGAAGGCCGTGCGGACCCAGCTCGGGTGCCCCGGCCACCCCCGCGGTGCGCTGGTGCACCAGCGTGCGGACGGCCCTCGGGTCGATCCGGCCGCCGCGGATGCCCAGGAATACCGCCCAACCGGAAGTCTCCGTGATCAGGGCGGATCTGCCGGCTCGCAACCACTCGTCGATCGCCCGGCCGGCAGGCAGCCCGAACGGGACCATCCGCTCCTTCGAACCCTTGCCCATGACCCGCAGCACCCGTCGGTGGTGATCGACGTCGGAAAGGTTCATCCCGGTCAGTTCGGAGACCCGGATCCCAGTCGCATAGAGCACTTCCAGGATCGCCTGATCGCGGAGCCCAACGGCCATCCGCAGCTGTTCCGAGTCGGCCGTCGCCTGGTCGGTGGACTCCCCTGTGGCCGGCGCCCGGGCCGGCGCGGAAGGGTGGGGGGCGAGCATCATCGCCGCCTGATCGGCGCGCAGGATCGGCGGCAGGGTCCGGTCGGCCCTGGGCGCGATCAGCCGGGCGCCGACATCCGAGGGCAGCACCCCGGTGAACGCCGCCCACCCGGTGAAGGAGCGGGCCGCCGCGGCGCGCCGGGCCAGCGAGGCCCGGGCAGCACCCGCCGCCCGCAGACGGGCAAGCCAGCTGCGCAGCACGGTCAGGTCGAGGTCGGCCGGAATGGCCGGGCGTCCGCCGGTCCACCGCGCCAGGTGGTCGAGCAACCCGGCCACGTCGGCCAGGTAGCCGCGCACAGTGGCCGGCGAGAGATTCCGCTCGAGGGTCAGGTGCCGGGAGTAGCCCCCCATCGCCGAGGCCAGCGCCGGGGGCAGCCCGGCCGTCAACTCCTCGGTGCTCCGGTGGGCCGCCATGACCCGACCGTGCCCGGCGGCACCGCCCGGGTCAAGTGCGGCGCGCGGGGGCGGCGGACCTCTTCAACCCTCTTCGAAGCCCGATGGTCCCCAGCGCACCTGGACCCGGCGGAAGCCCGTGTCTGGGATGACCGAGGTTGGGCCGACCTTCTTGAACAGGCCCGCGCCGGTCAACGGTCGCGCTGTGCTCCGGAAACGCCTGTCCTGCAACTCTGTGGTCTTCGGCGCACTATCGCCGACTGCATCGTCGTCTACGCGGAAGGAGTCGCCCGGGCCTGAGTCGACCCCGGGCGCCACATCGTCGTGATGGGTAATTGGTCGCGGAACACCGTGAACTGGCCGCGGATCTGGAATCCCGCCGACTGGTAACGGGCGTTGTTGGCCGGATTGGACGATTCCAGGTAACAGGGCATCCCGGTCCCGTCGATCACCGAGAGCGTATGGCGCAGTAGCCGCATCCCGATTCCCCGTCCGCGCTGCGCGAGGTGGGTGCCCAACAGGTCGAGGTAATAGTGCGGCTCGTCGTCCGGGTGGGCCGTGTCGAACTGCTCGAAGACCTCCAGCAATTCTGGGCTGCGCTCGCCGACCAGTTCGACCATCAGATCCGGCAGCCGCGCCGCGTCGGCCTCCGACAGTTCATCGGCGCCCGGCGGCAACCAGACCGCCGCGGCCGAGCCGGCGGCATCCGTCCAAACCCCTCGGTGCGGCAGGGCGTTGTCGACGATCAGTCCCCACAGCACTTGATAGCAGCTCGACCTGCGAGCGGGATCGGGAAATGCGGTGCTCCACACCGGGTCCGAATCGAACGCCGACGCGAGACAGTCAACGACCGCGGTTCGCCGCTCGGGCCCAGCAACGACGAACTCCTCCATGATCGTGCTCCCGGTCTCTCGGTCGTGCGCGAACCAGTGGGACGACTGGTTGCGGTTCGCACCGGACTCCGACCGTAGCCGAGCTCGTGGATTGCCCTGAACAAGCCGGGGTCGTCGAGGTCGACTGCTCAGTGAGAATGACTGGACACGCAGGAGCTCTTGAAGGATGCACGCCGACTGTCGCCATCAACGGGCCAGCCGTCGCCACTGCCCGCTCTGCTTGCCGGCCAGTCCCTCCAACTCCAGCACGGCCAGGCCGGCCATGACCTGCCGACCGGGCAGCCCGGACTCGACCGACAACTGCGAGACGGACCGAAAAGCCCTGGCCGGGAGCGCCTCGTAGACGATGGCGACCTCGGCGCTCAGGCCTTCCACGGGGGTGGCGCTGGACATCGGCATGACGCCCGACGCGACCGAAGCATCCTCCGTCCCCGTATCGGGCGGCCGTCCGGCGAGCGGCCGCGTCGGCCCGCCGACCGCCTCCAGGACATCGTCGGCGCTGGTGACCAACAGCGCGGGCTCACTGCTGGTGAGCAGGTAGTGGCACCCCACCGACATCGCCGAGGTCACCGGGCCGGGTACTGCCATCACCACCCGTCGCAGATGATGAGCCGCCGCAGCGGTGGACAAGGTGCCCGAGCGACGTCCCGCCTCCACCACCACGGTCCCCGCCGTCAATCCGGCGATCAGCCGGTTCCGCACCAGGAACCGGTGCCGGGCCGGCGTTCCACCCGGCGGGTACTCGGAGATCACCGCACCGACGTCGGCAATGCGGTCCAGAAGCCCACGATTGGCCGTCGGATACGACCGATCGATTCCGCACGCCAGCACCGCGATCGTGCTGAGGCCCGGATGGGCCAGCGCCGCGCGATGGGCGACGGTATCAATGCCGAACGCCGCACCGGACAGGACCACGACTCCCGCGTCCGCCAGGCCCATCGCAATATCTGCAGCCACCCGCTGCCCGTAGGCGGTGCAGGCGCGCGACCCGACCACCGCCACCGCCCCGACAGGCAGCGTCGGGGGAAGCGATCCTCGCACGTAGAGCGCTACCGGAGGAGCCGATCCGCTGACCCCTTCGGCGGTGGCAACCTCGAAGGCCACCAGGGCCGCGGTCGGCCACTGCGGATCGCTAGGGCCCATCACCCAACCGCCGACCGCGGCGGCTGCGGCCAGGTCATCGGCCGCCTGCTGCTCCAACTCCCCGGCGCTGCGATCCCTGGTCCGCGCCTCCGTCGCGGCCAGTACTCGCGTCGGTGCCCGCCGCTTCTTCACCGCGGCCCACGCCGCGGCCGCGCCGACCTTCGCCACGAAACCGGCCACCGCTCCATCCGGCGGCTCGAACGAACGCAACAACCCGGCCCACGCCAGCTGCATCTCACCCGTGCCGTCGAATTCGAACGCGTCTGCACCGGATGCGTCGGCACCGGATGCGTCGGCACCGGACGGGCCGGTGCCAGGCCCGGACGAGTCGACCGGCCGGTCGCCGGTCACCACACCGCCTCGCCGCAGCGAAGGGCCAATGCCGTCGCGACATCGGCACTGGAGGGCTCGGCCCGGCCCGCCAGATCCGCGCTGGTCATCGCCAACCGCAGCACCCGGTCGTAGCCACGACCGGTCAACCGGCCCGCCTGCACCGCCCGATCGAGCAACCGGGCCTCGGCCCGGCCGGGTCGCCACGCCCGACGGACCACGGGCCCGGGCACCTCGGCATTCATCGAGTAGGTCGTGCCGTGCCACCTCGCGGCCGCTCTTTCCCGGGCAGCGGCCACCCGGAGACTGATCGCCGCCGACCCTTCCTGTCCGACGCAGTCGGCGGCAAACGCAGCAGGGTTCAACGCCGCCAGATCGACCCGGATGTCCACCCGATCCAGCAGGGGCCCGGAGATCCGGCTCAGATACCGGCGCCGGACCCCGGACGCGCAGGTGCAGTCGACGTCCCGCCCTGCGGCACACGGGCACGGATTGGCCGCCAGGACCAACTGGAAACGCGCCGGGTAGCGGACAGCGCCGGACGCCCGCGCCAGCAGCACCGAGCCCGACTCCATCGGTTGCCGCAGGGCGTCCAGGACGGTCGGCTTGAACTCCGGAGCCTCGTCCAGGAACAGCACCCCCCGGTGGGCCAGGCTGATGCTCCCCGGCCTGATCATCCCGGACCCGCCGCCGACCACCGCCGCCAGCGACGCGGAGTGGTGCGGCTCGATGAACGGCGGCCTGGTGATCAGCGGCGTGTCGTCGTCGAGGGTGCCGGCCACCGAGTGCACCGCAGTGACCTCCAGTGCCGCCTCGTGTCCCAGCGTCGGCAGCAGACCGGGCAACCTGGCCGCCAGCATGGTCTTTCCAGCCCCCGGAGGACCCACCATCGCGACGTGGTGACCGCCGGCCGCGGCCAACTCGAGCGCCGCCCTGGCCTCGGGTTGACCCAGGACATCGGCCATGTCCGGCAGTGCCGCGCCGTCGGCACCGGCACCCGGTACGCCGAGCACCAACGGGTTGGTGGCGCCCTGCAGGAAGGCGATGAGATCGGCCAGGCAGGCCACTCCCCTGACCCGCACACCAGTGGCGAGCGAGGCCTCGCCGAGATTGGCGACCGGCACGATCGCGCTGGTGCGCCCGGCCGCGCGGGCAGCGAGCAGGCTCGGCAGGGTGCCGCGAACCGGATGCACCCCGCCGTCCAGACCGAGCTCGCCGATCAGCACCGTCTCCCCGGCGGCGTCACCTGGCACCACCCCGGCTGCCGCCAGCAGGGCAACGGCCAGCGCGAGATCGAAGCCGGCTCCCCGTTTCGGTAGAGCGGCCGGGGACAGCGCCAGGGTGATCCGCTTTTCGGGCCACTTCTGCCCGCTGTTCATCACCGCCGCGCGGACCCGGTCCCTGGCCTGGCAGACGGCAGCATCGCCGAGGCCGATCACCATCGTCCCCGGCAGGCCGGGGGCCAGGTCCGCTTCGACCGCGACGAGATGTCCGGCCACTCCGTTCAGCGCGACTGCCCACGCTCGGGCCAGCGTCATCGGCCGGCAGGCTTGCGGTCGGGGTGGCGAGTGTCAGGACGCATGTCAGAACGCCTCTGCCAGGTGGGTGAGCGTGGGCTGCTCGCCGGGCAGGGCCAGGATCCCGATGACGTCGAACCGCACCCGCTGCCAGCCGGAGTGGGTGGCCGACAGGTAGAGCTGGGTGAGCCGCCGCAGCCGCCGCCGCTTGCCCAGGGTGACGGCCTCGAACGGCGTCCCGAAGCCCGTTCCGGTTCTCGTTTTGACCTCGCAGACCACGAGCGTGCTGAGCCCGTCGGTAGCCAGGATGTCGAGTTCGCCCTCCCGGCAGCGCCAATTCCGGGCCAGCACCACCAGCCCCAGGCCCTCCAGATATTCCGCGGCCAGGTCCTCACCGCGACGCCCGAGCTCGTTCTGGGTCGTCGTCCCCACCAGCCACCCCCGTCGATCGGGCCGTCGATCAGCCCGTCAGTCCAGCGACGGAAGAGGATCCGCCCGGTTCAGGTTCGACGATCAGGGAACTCGGCGGGGCAACCGAGCCACGATTGTGGACAACTTCGGGCATGGGGACAGCGGTGCACGCACACGGGGAGCGGCTGGGCACCGGATTGCGGGGAAACCGACAGTTGCCCGGTCACTCGAATGGCTTGCCCTCCGGCAGCCGCAGGTCCGGTTTGTCCAGCTCCTCGACGTTGACGTCCTTGAACGTCACCACCCTGACGTTCTTCACGAAGCGAGCGGGACGGTACATGTCCCAAACCCAGGCGTCGGACATTCGCACCTCGAAGTACATGTCACCCTCGGCGTTCCGGACCTGTACGTCGACGGTATTGCACAGATAGAACCGACGCTCGGTTTCCACCACATAGGCGAACTGGCCGACGATGTCCCGATACTCCCGGTAGAGCTGGAGCTCCATGTCGGTCTCGTACTGTTCGAGATCCTCAGTGCTCAAGGGACATTCCTTCCGTGCGGTTCAAATTCGAGGGTTGGTCAATCGGCGGCCACGCGGCTGGGTGACCGGGGCGGGGCGAGGCGGGCGGGGTGGGCTGCCGTCCCCATCATTCCCCAGCAGCCCACTGGACACCGTCAGTCCTGATCGTCGACAGCTGGGTCGGCGCCGGCGAGCGGCAGTCTCCAACTCCGCCGGTGCTCCACGCTGGGCCCGTGCCGACGGAGGGCTGCCAGATGCTCGGGAGTGCCATAGCCCTTGTTGACCTCGAAGAGATAGAGCGGGTGGTCCAACGCCAATCGACGGAGGTGCGCATCCCGCTCGGTCTTGGCCAGCACACTCGCACCCGCGACCGCGGCGCAGGTCAGGTCCGCCTTGATCCGGGTGTGTACCAGCGTCTGCTGCCAGGATGGGGGCGCAGCCGGGATTTCGTCGGCAATCGCGTCGGCCGTTGCGGCGTCGGTCTCGAACAGCGTCGGTGCCGGGTCGGAGAGGTAGTCGTGATTGCCATCGAGCAACACCGCATCCACCGCCGGCAGCTGGGCAAGAGCGCGCCGCCCGGCCAGCCGAAGAGCCGCAATGATTCCGATCCGGTCGATCTCCACCGGACTGGCGTGACCTACCGCCCACTCGCCGACCCACCGCCGGACCAGCGGCACCAACGATTCCCGGGCGGCCGGAGTCAGCAACTTCGAGTCCTTCAGGCCAACGGGGGTGCGGCCGATCCGCCCGGTGACCACGACGACGCCGACACTGACCGGCCCGGCCAGGGCGCCCCGGCCCACCTCGTCCATCGCCCCAAGCCGGGCGCAACCAGATCGCAGCAGCTCCTTCTCCAGCCGGAGATCGGGTCGGTTACCTGGCATCGGTCCGCGGCCGACCCAACCCGCCGGTCCGCTCATCTGGACGGCCGTTCCGCCGGGATCTGCCACGCCGGAATCTGGCACGCCGACGGCGCGCTGCGGGCCGCAGCGCCCACGATCCACGCAGGCCGAGAGTGGCCAGAACCCCGGCCAACGCCGGCACCGCCGCGACCGGACTGCCCCCCAGGGCTGATGCCCCGGGATCGATGTCGGGGTCGCCGATGGTGTTCCAGCGGCTCGGCGGCATGACGATGAAAACAGCCTTGCCGATCACGTTGGCGACCGGGATCGGCCGAAAACAGCTGGTCGTCGCGTTCTCCTCGAGCCGCTGCTGCACCTCGTAGGCCTTCGCCCCGGCTGCGGTGCGTCCCTGGCAGTTGTACGACGAGTCCGACGACTGGGACCGGTGGTCGCCCATCACCCACAACTGACCGGCAGGGACCTTGAACGGGGCGAAACACCGTTGCGAGGCATAGCCTTTGCCGTCGCCTGTTTCGGTGCAATCTATCGTCCCCGGCGAGAATGGGAGCGGCTGGTAGATGTATGGCTCGTCGAGGGACTTGCCGTCGACGGTGACGTTCCCCTTGGTATCGCAGCAGGCGACCGTCTGGCCGCCGACCGCGACCACCCGTTTCACGAAGTCCTTCTCGTTGGGCGGGGCTATCCCGACCACCGAACCCAGCGATTGCAGGACCTTGCCGAACCAGGAGGTAGACCCGTTGACTTCGGGCGGAAGCTCGGGAGTCCAGGTGTCGGGGCCCTTGAACACCACCACGTCGCCCTGCTTCGGGTCACGGAAGTCGTAGACGATCTTGCTGGCCAGGATCCGGTCGCCGCCGGAGCTGACCCCGTGCAGCGTCTGCTCCATCGACCCCGACGGCACGTAGTAGACCTTCGCGATGAACGTCTGGATCAGGAAGGTCAGCGCGAACGCGATCACGATCAGAATGGGCAACTCGACCCAGAACGGCCGTTTGGCTTTCTGATTCCGACGCTGGGACGTCGCCCGCCAGCCCGCCACCGCATCGCTGTGCTCATCGATCGGCTCACCACTGGAGTGAGCGGGATCGGGCACATCGGGGTGGTCGATCCGGGCACCGACGACTCCGGAGGTCGACGAAAGCTGCGCCGGGATGGTGTCGGGGGCCGAAGCGGGCTCGGATCGGGCACCCGGGGAGTCGTCGTTCATCATCTGTCAGGTTACGGGTTCAGACTGCTCGGCCGGGCGAAACGGCGCGTGGGTACTGAGAACGGTCCGTCCTGACGAGGCGGTGTCGGAGGGTAACGGCCGGGGCCGGTCAGCGGACGCTGTCCCGCTTCTCCTTGATCTTGGCGGCCTTGCCGCGCAATTCGCGGAGGTAGTAGAGCTTGGCCCGGCGGACATCGCCGCGGGTCACCAGTTCGATCCGGTCCAGATTCGGCGAATGCACCGGGAAGGTCCGCTCGACGCCGACGCCGAAGCTCACCTTGCGGACGGTGAAGGTTTCGCGGATGCCGCCACCCTGGCGACGGGTGACGTGGCCGGCGAAGATCTGGATCCGGGAGCGGGCGCCCTCGATGACCTTCACATGCACCTTGACGGTGTCGCCGGGCCGGAAATCCGGGAGATCGGTCCGCAGCGATGCGGCGTCGAGGGCGTCCAGGGTGTTCATGATGGTCCTCACTAGAAATTCGTCACTGGAAGATATCGAAACGATCGACCGGTTCAACAAAGGTGACCGGTAGTTGTCTACTTGGACAGCGAGCGCCGGACTCGACCGGTCTTGATCCGGCGGATGATCGGCGAGCAGACGGCAACCGCTCCAGTCTGCCAGATCAGCCGCTTCTGACGAAATCGGCCGCGGCTTGCAGTCGGCGGTGTCAGTTGTCCGGCAGCACACCTTCGTCGCGAAGAATCTGCAGGTCCCGCTCGGTCAGGCCGGCAGGGTCCAGACCGCGGATGAGGTCCGGTCGACGGCGGGCGGTGCGACGCAGGGACTCCTCGCGGCGCCACCGTTCGATCGCGCCGTGATTGCCGGACAGCAGCACGTCGGGCACCCGGTGGTCCCGGTACACGACCGGGCGGGTGTAGCTCGGGTGCTCCAGCAGCCCTGGCGAACCGGTGCCGAAGGAGTCGGTGACCGCCGATTGCGGGTTGCCCAACACCCCGGGGATCAGCCGGGCGATCGCCTCGACCATCACCAGGACCGCCACTTCGCCGCCGGCCAGAACATAGTCGCCGATCGACAACTCGTGAACAGTCATGGACCCGGCCGCGACCTCGGCGACCCGTTCGTCGATGCCCTCGTACCGTCCGCACGCGAAAACCAGGTGCTCCCGTCGAGCGAGGTCGGTGGCGACCGCCTGGCCGAACGGGCGGCCGGCCGGCGTCGGCACGATCAGCGTCGGCCGACCCTCACCCGTACCGGGCACGCTGTCCAACGCGCGGCCCCAGACGTCGGGTTTCATCACCATGCCGGCGCCGCCGCCGTACGGGGTGTCGTCGACTGTGCGATGCCTATCGGGGGCGAAGTCCCGCAGGTCGTGGACGCCGACCGTGATCAAACCGTCCACAATGGCCCGACCGAGCAGCGACTCACGCAGCGGCGCAAGGTATTCGGGGAAGATGGTGAAGACGTCGATCTGCACCTTCGCCCCCTTCTGCCGGTCCAATCGGTGTGGCCGGACTTCGCCGGCTTCAGCCGAACATGCCGTCCGGTGGCTCGACGACGAGCGTCCCGCCCGCCAGATCGACGTCCGGGACGATCGCCTTGACGAACGGCACCAACTCCTGCGAGCCGTCGGGCCGCTCCACCTCCAGCACCGGATGGGCCGGAAGGTGCAGCACCCCGCTCACCACGCCCAATGGGACCCCGGCCCGGTCGCGGACCGCAAGACCGATCAGCTGCGAGTCATAGAACTCGTCCTCGCCGGTCTCCGGCAGTGATTCGGCATCGACCGTCAGCACCGTGCCGCGGAAGGTCTCAGCGGCGTTGCGGTCCGGTATTCCCTCGAAAGCGACCACCAGAACCGGCCCGGACCTGCGCTGTCCGGCAACTGTCAGCGGACCACGGCTCACCGGTTCGGTCTCCAGAACCGAACCCGGCGCGAACCGGATCTCCGGGGCTTCGGTGAACGGTGTCACGGTGACCTCACCGCGGATCCCGTGCGGCCGGCCGATCCGACCCACCTCGAGCCGGCCCGCCGGGGCCGTGTGCGCGGAGCCCACGGTCAACGGTCGGTGTCGACGACGTCCACCCGGATACCGCGGCCGCCGACCGCAGCGATCACCGTGCGGAGCGCCGTTGCCGTACGCCCGCCTCGGCCGATCACCTTGCCGAGGTCCTCCGGGTGGACCCGGATCTGCAGGGTCCGGCCGCGACGGCCGGTGGTCAATTCGACGTGCACGTCGTCGTCATGATCGACGATGCCTCTGACCAGGTGTTCCAGGGCCTCGGCGAGCACGCTCACTGGGCGTCGGGCGCGTCGGCCGATGTTTCGGCGGCAGCCGGGGAGGCGGCAGTCTCGTCGGCCGGCTTCGCGATCCGCTTCTTCGGCGTGGTGGCGGTCGGTGCGTCGTCGTTACCGATCGAGGCCATCGCGGCCTCGTAGCGGGCCCGCTTGTCTACCTTCTCCGGCTGCGGACGAAGGGTGCCCTCAGTGCCGGGCAGACCCTTGAACTTCTGCCAGTCACCGGTGACCTTCAGCAGCGACAGCACCGATTCGGTCGGTTGGGCGCCGACGCCGAGCCAATACTGCGCCCGCTCGGAGTCGATCTCGATGACGCTCGGCTCGGCCTTGGGGTGGTACATGCCGATCGACTCGATCGCCCGGCCGCTGCGGCGGGTACGGGCATCGGCGACGACGACTCGATAGAACGGCTCGCGGATCTTTCCGAAACGGGCGAGCTTGATCTTGACAGCCACAGGGGTTGGAACTCCTCGGAAGAATTGGCGGATGACCGCCGGGGGGTGGGCGCTCCGAGCCGCGTGGGGGCAGTGGTCCGGGGCGCACCTATGGCGGCCGCGCCAGGAGAGAGGGGCCGGGCGACAGCCGTAACCCGATGATTGTGCCATGCCGGGTGGTCCGTCACGAACCTGAGCCGCGACCCTGCGCAAGCCGTCCAACCCGGGCGGTCACGGTTCCGGTGAACCGGCCAACAGTCCGGCGACGACCTGCCCGGCCCGGATGACGGCGAGCGGATGGTGGAGCACCCCGAGGTTCTCGGCCGGATCTTCGAGATAGACCGTCAGGTCGGCCGGGTCGGAGAACTCGGCGACGGGCAGGCCC